>NZ_CAJNBO010000012.1:0-283913 GCF_905221015.1 Paraburkholderia nemoris
TCGTCCGGGCCGTCCTTGCGGCGGAAGCTCTTGTGACTGGCCCACGCCTGAATCAGCGTGCCGTCCACCGAGAAATGGTCTCTCGACAGCAAGCCCCGCTTGTCCGCCAGGCTCATGACTTCAGTGAAGAACGCTTCCACGACTTCATGCTCCAGCAGCCGGTCACGGTTCTTCGAGAACACCGAGTGGTCCCACACGGTGTCCTCAATCGCCAGCCCGACAAACCAGCGGAACAGCAGGTTGTAGCGCATCTGCTCCATGAGCATGCGCTCGCTGCGCACCGAGTAGAACACCTGCAACAGCAGCGCCCGCATCAGCTTCTCGGGCGCAATCGAGGCACGGCCGGTGTCCGCGTAGATGACGTTGAACAGCCCGTTGAGCCGTTTCAACGCATCATTCACCAGCAACCGGATCGGTCGCAACGGGTGATCCGCCGGGACGAAGTCCTCGAGCTTGACTGTCGTGAACAGGGGTTCCTGCATCTCATCCATTCCGCGCATCGCATCCGCTGCCAAAAATCATGAACACGATATCCATAACGCCCGTCCCTCAAACCCCGTTTACACGGGATCCAAATTCAACAGCCTGCTAGGCGACATCCCCGTCTCCATTTCGTTGTTGGATCCGGCAGTTTAGCGGACGCCGCCTCACTCGGCAGTGCGTTAAAACGTAGTTAGCCGTTCAGCCAGTTTTCCACGCGCAACCCCGGATAGGCGGCGAAGTCGCGTTCGTTGTTGGTCACCAGCACCACGTCAAGCCCCACGGCATGTGCCGCGATCAGCTTGTCGAGTTGATCCTTCTTACGCTCGCGCGTCGCTTCGCGAATTGGACCGTACGCGCTTGCTGCAGCGCTGTCGAACGGCATGACCAGAATGTCTTCGGCAAGCGCCGCCAGACTGCGGCGATCGCGCGCGCGGTTCGCCGATACCGCCACGCCGTATTCGAGTTCCGCAAAGGTGATGGCCGACATCACCACGTCGCCAACCAGACATTGTGCAAAGCGCTTCGCGACCTGTTCCGGCTGGATCTTCATCAGGTAGACGCAGATATTGGTGTCGAGCATGTAGCGCGGCATTACAAATCCTCGCGCTCGGCCTGCTCGTGATCACCACGGCCTTCCGCCATGAAGTCGGGCCCAAATTTCGCGAATTTCTTGAGCACGCCGGTCAGCGGACGCCGGGTTGGACGGATCCGCAATTCTTCGCCGACCCGTTCGATTTCAACCTCGACGTCGGCCCGGTCGAAGGCCAATTCGGCTGGAATACGCACCGCTTGCGAATTGCCGTTGCGAAAGACTTTGGTGAGCATGCTGAACTCCTGCTGCGGATGTACGCTGTATGTACGAGCTAATACTATAGTTCTCCGCGCCGCCAATGTAAATACATGTGTGTACATTGGCGGCGCAGAATGCGGCCGCAGCCTCAACCGCAGTAGAATCATCCATTAAACAAAATCCAACCCACCCTTCCAGCCGAGCCTGCCCATGTCTTCCTCGATCAAAGCAGTTCTCAAACCACATCTGCGCGACGTCGGCAGCCTCACCGTGCGGCGTGTGCTGCCGGCCATGGCGGCGCGCCTGATCGGCCCGTTCATCTTTTTCGACCACATGGGCCCCGCCACGCTCGACCCCGGCGTTGGGCTGGACGTGCGCCCGCACCCACATATCGGCCTCGCCACCGTCACGTATCTGTTCGAAGGCGCGATCATGCATCGCGACAGCCTCGGCTCCGAGCAGAAGATCGTCCCGGGCGACGTCAACTGGATGACTGCCGGGCGCGGCATCGTCCATTCCGAGCGCACGCCGGCCGAAGACCGCGCGAGCGGTCTCGCCATGCACGGCATCCAGACCTGGGTCGCGCTGCCGCTCGACGACGAAGACATCGAACCGTCCTTCGCGCATCACGCGGCGGACACGCTGCCGGTGGTCGAGCGCAACGGCGTCACGCTGCGCGTGATCGCGGGCACGGCGTTCGGCGAAACCTCGCCGGTCGCGACCTTTTCCGGCACGCTCTACGTGGCCGCTGAGTTCGCCCCGGGCGGCGCATTCGCGCTTGAACCGGAACACGAGGAACGCGGTGTCTATCTGGTGGACGGCGATCTGGAGATCGACGGCACGCCGCTCGAAGTCGGCCAGATGGCCGTGCTCGCACTCGACGAAACTGTCACGCTGGCCAGCACCCACGGCGCGCGCGTGATGCTGCTCGGCGGCGAGAAACTGGATGGCGAGCGCTTTATCGAATGGAATTTCGTCGCCAGTTCGCGCGAGAAGATCGAAGCCGCGAAGCTGGCATGGACCAATCAGGAGATGGGCAAGGTGCCCGGCGAAACCGAATGGATTCCGCTGCCGACAAGAAAATGAGCGAGCAAGGCGGCGCTCATTCGGTCGCCGCCGGCAAGCTCGCCGCTTGCGCGAGCACGTGCGGCCGCGGCGGCCTGCATCCGCCGCGTTGAACCATTGAATTCGCGGCATACGGCCCCATCTAGCCGACAAACCGTTTTTATCGACGAGGACGCAATGGACACCACTCTGGCCACTTTCGAACAGGACGTCATCACGGCGTCGACACTGGCCCCCGTGCTGGTCGATTTCTGGGCGCCGTGGTGCGGCCCCTGCAAGACGCTCGGCCCGATGCTCGAGAAGCTCGAAGCCGAAGCCGCCGGCAAATGGAAGCTGGTGAAGGTGAACGTCGACGAGAATCAGGAGTTGGCCGCGCACTTCCAGGTGCGCAGCATTCCGCACGTCATGGCGTTTGCCGATGGCCAGCCGGTCGATCAATTCGTCGGCGTGCTGCCGGAAGGCCAGTTGCGCGAGTTTATCGAGCGCCTCGTGCCGCAAGGCGCGGACGCGGCTCGTCTTGAAGCACAAGCCGCGTTGGCCGAAGGCCGTCGTGAGGATGCGTATGACGCGCTGCAAGCTGCCCTCGCCTACGACCCAGGCTTCGACGAAGCGCGCATGGATCGCATCGAAATGCTGCTCGAAGATAACCGCATCGACGAAGCCCGCAATGAAGTCGACCTGCTGTCGCCGAAAACCACGCAAGGGATCGACGCCCGCTTCAACGCGATCAAGACACGGCTCGATGCGGTGGACGCGGCGGCTGATCTGCCGCCTACGGATGCACTCGAAGCCAAAGTCGCAGCAAATCCGGACGATCTCGAAGCACGCTTCGATCTGGCTAGCGCGCTCATCGCCCGCCGCAAATACGAAGGCGCGCTCGAGCACCTGCTAGCCATCGTGCAGCGCGATCGCACGTTCCGCGACGATATCGGCCGCAAGACGATGCTGTCGGTGTTCGATCTCGCCGCGCATCAGCCGGAGCTGGTGTCGCAATGGCGGCGCAAGCTGAGCGCCTTGTTGTATTAACTGGCTGTGTGTTCAGGTGCGGCGAACGAGCCGCGCCTGCTCCGCCAACGCCCGCAACACATGCGCGGCCGCAGCAAAACCGAAGCTCGCCGTCACACACACGCTCGATCCAAATCCCGCACAGTTCAAACCCACCGGCCCCGTATGCCCCGGTGATGTCGTGACGTGCTCCGCTTCCTCGTCGATATCGCAGACAGCGGCTTCCGGGTAGATCAGCGGCTCGTCGGAATACACCGCGCTCACCTTGAACTTCGCCTTCGGGCCACGCGGAAAACCATGTAGTTTGCGTAACTGTCCGCGCACTTTCGACAACAACGGGTCTTGGATGGTCAGCGCGAGATCGTCGATGCGGATACGCGTCGGGTCCAGTTGGCCGCCCGCGCCGCCCACCGTAATCAACGGCTGCTTCTTCTCGACACACCACGCGATCAACGCGGTCTTGGTGCGCACGCTGTCGATCGCATCGATCACGTAGTCGAAACCACCGCCGAGCGTCGCCGCGAAATTGTCCGGCTCGACAAAGTCTTCAATCAGCCGCACGTCGCAGAACGGATTGATTGCCGCGATGCGTTCGGCCATTGCCTCGACCTTCGGTTTTCCGTAGTTGCCGTCCAGCGCATGGATCTGGCGGTTAGTGTTGCTCTCGGCAACATTGTCGAGATCGATCAAGGTCAGCGTGCCGACCGCGCTGCGCGCCAACGCCTCGGCCACCCATGAGCCGACCCCGCCAATGCCGATCACAGCGACATGGGCCCCTTCGAACGCAGCGAGCGCCGGCGCGCCGTACAGGCGGGCAATGCCGCCGAAGCGCCGCGCGCGATCGGCGGTTTCACTCCCGTCGAGGCTGGTAGTAAGATCGGACTGCGCGGTGGGGCTGGACATGGTGGAAGACTCGTTCAAAGCAGGCAAAACATGAAGTGGCAAAAAACGCTCGGGCACGCTCAAGCGTTCGCAGCCCGTATTTTGCCTGATCGCGACGATCCAGATGGCCACGCCAACCTGGAGGCACGAATGGCCGCTAACGTTGTAGCGTGCATATCCACACAGTGCGGCGGGCCTTGATCTGCTCGCGGGCAAAAACTTTAAGCCCTGGCTATACTGGTTAGACTGAAGCGTTCGCATAAGAACATGACCTCACTCGCCGAACTTCGAAAAAACTATTCGCTGGGTTCTTTGGACGTTGCCGATATCAACCGCAACCCGTTTCGTCAATTCGACACGTGGTTTCAGCAAGCGGTAGACGCCCAACTGCCCGAACCGAATACGATGACGCTGGCCACCGTCGACTCGCGCGGCCGGCCGTCGGCGCGCATCGTGCTGATCAAAGGTGTCGACGAACGCGGCTTTGTGTTCTTCACCAACTACGAAAGCCGCAAGGGCCGCGAACTGGCCGCCAATCCCTACGCGAGCCTGCTGTTCTACTGGATCGAACTCGAACGTCAGGTGCGCGTTGAAGGCCGCATCGTCAAAACCAGCCCGGAAGAAAGCGATACGTATTTCGCGTCGCGTCCGCTCGGTTCACGCATCGGCGCGTGGGCATCCAATCAAAGTCAGGTAATTGAAAGCCGTTCGCAGCTCGAAACACGTGAACGCGAAATCAGCCTGCAATACGGCGACCAGCCACCGCGCCCACCCCACTGGGGCGGTTATCGTTTGGTACCCGAAGCAATCGAATTCTGGCAGGGCCGACCGTCGCGTCTGCACGACCGTCTGCTCTTCACGCGTTCAAGCGAAAGCAGCGACTGGCAAATCTCCCGCCTATCGCCTTGAATCGGAATACAACACGTATGCGCGTTGCCAACGCAGCGGCGCGCGACGGCCGGATTGCGCCTCGCGGTATGGGAGTTGCACCGCAGTGAGCTGCGATCCACACAGGCTTTGCTTTAGTTCAACGGACACGGAGAAATCACATGTTCTGGGAGAAAAAGCTGGCGCAGTGGGTGGAAGACGTAAAAACCAAGGCTAACCTGCCAGCACGCCTTGTGTTGTGGGACGGTCAGCAACATGACTTCGGGCAGTTCGCCGCGCCTCAGGTCACGCTACATGTCAAAAGCGCGACGGCGCTGCCCTATCTGCTCGAACCGAGCCTCGACAATCTCGGCGAGGCGTACGTGAAGGGCAAGATCGACATCGAAGGCAAGCTGTCGGACATCATCAACGTCAGCTACCAGCTGGCGCGCAACACCGTCACCAGCGCGAGCAAGCTGGCGCGCGTGCGGCGCTACTTCCAGCACTCGAAGTCGTCGGACAAGAAGGCCATTCAGTATCACTACGACGTCTCGAACGAGTTCTACAAGCTGTGGCTCGACGAGAACATGGTGTACTCGTGTGCGTACTTCGAGAATGGCGACGAAGATCTCGCCACCGCGCAGATCAAGAAGATCGATCACATCCTCACCAAGATCCAGTTGCAACCGGGGCAGCGCCTGCTCGATATCGGCTGCGGCTGGGGTGCGCTCGTGCTGCGCGCGGCGCAGAAGTTCGGCGCGAAGTGCGTGGGTGTGACGCTGTCGCAGAACCAGTTCGATCTCGCTACCGCACGCGTGAAAGCCGCGGGGCTGGAAAACCAGATCGAGATTCGTCTGCAGGATTACCGCGACGTCGAAGGGCAGTTCGATCGCATCACCAGCGTCGGCATGTTCGAGCACGTGGGCCGCAAAAATCTGCCGGGCTACTTCAAGAAGATCCACGATCTGCTCGTCGACGACGGTGTCGCCATGAATCACGGCATTACGTCGAGCGATTCGGACAGCGGCGAAACCGCGCTCGGCGGCGGCGAGTTCATCGACCGCTATGTGTTCCCGGACGGCGAGCTGCCGCATATCGGCCTTGCGCTCGAAGCAATGCAGCGCGGTGGGCTCGAAGCGGTTGACGTCGAAAGCTTGCGCCGTCACTATGCGCACACGCTGGACATCTGGGCGGAAAACTTCGAGGCGCATGCAGCCGAAGCCCGCACGCTGGTCGACGACGAAAAATTCCGTATCTGGCGCGTGTACCTCGCCGGTTGCGCGTACGCGTTTGAAACCGACGACGTCTCGATCTACCAGGTGGTGTGCCGCAAAGCCGGCCGCAGCGCGACAACCCTGCCGTGGTCGCGTCGCTATATGTACGACAAATCACTGTGATACGGTTGCGCCACGGCGACGTGCCGTGGCCGCGTGCCGGGTCTACGTGCATGGCGTAGGCGGCCCGACGCGGCGCAAACCTTAAACAGCAGGTCGAACATCGATGGACCAGAGCGGGACAAGTGAAGTTGAACAGCCGGTGAGCGGCGAGCAGGACGCACAGGCCGATGCACCGCAGTTCGATCTGTTCGGGATGCCGGTCGAGCAAGTACCGGCATCGGCGGCGCCTGCCGGTGCCACCCCGGCAACGGCCGACGAAACGGCGCAACTCGAGCGGCGGCGTCAGCCGCGCGCGAAGAAAAGCGCCACCACCCTCTGGCAGGAAGATGACGTGCCACCGGCGCCCATCGCCGACGCCGACTCCAGCTCAACACCGTCTGCCCCGGATACGCCGAAGAAACGCCGTACCCGCGACGTGCTCGCCGCTCTGCCCTCGGCTGAACTCCTGGCGCTCGCCGCCGAACTGCCGGCGCAGATCCATCTCGGTACGTCGACATGGTCGTTTCCGGGCTGGAACGGCATCGTCTACGGCGACGAGTACAGCAACAGCAAACTCTCGCGCGAAGGTTTGACGGCCTACGGCGCGCATCCGCTGCTAAAGACAGTCAGCATCGACCGGTCGTTTTACCAGGCGCTCACCGTTACCGAATACCTGCGCTACGCGCAGCAAGTGCCGGAGCACTTCCGCTTCATCGTCAAAGCGCCGATGACGATCACCGACGCCACCGTGCGCGCCGAACGCGGCGAGCCGGTTTCGTTAAATCCGTGCTTCCTGAACGCGCAAATGGCAATCGACGAATTCGTCACGCCATGTCTCGAAGGCCTCGGCGCGAAAGCCGGCGCGCTGGTGTTCCAGCTCTCGCCGCTACCCGACCAGATGCTTGCGCAACCGGCGGTGTTCATCGAGCGACTCGCCGAGTTCCTGATGGCGTTGCCGAAGCTGCCCGAAGGCACGTGCTATGCGATCGAAATCCGCGATGGGAGTTTGCTCACGCCGCGCTTTATCCGCACGCTAAAGGCGGCGGGCGTGCGGTACTGCGTGGGGATTCATGCGCGGATGCCGGATCCGCTGCGCCAGGCGGCGGCGCTCGCACTGCTGGACGGCGATCCGGCCGGCCCGCTGATCGTGCGCTGGAGTTTGCACGGCGGCTTCAAATACGAACAGGCGAAAGCCAAGTACGAACCGTTCAACCAGTTGGTCGATCAGGACCCGTCGACCCGCGCTGCGCTCGCCGAGCTGGCCGCGCGCTATGCGCTAGCCGGCCAGCCGGTGGTGATCGCGATCAACAACAAGGCGGAGGGGTCGGCGCCATTGAGTTGCGTGGAACTGGCGCGGGAGATTATTGAAGCGTATGCGCGGCTGGCTCATGAGCACGAATACGGGCATGACCCTGTGCAAACGCGTCCGGAGTCGGAGCCGGATTCGAACGAGAATGGGCAGCAAGAACGCGACGAGGAAGGCTGAGCGGCAGCGTAACGTCCAAGCGTGACGAGCCGTCTGAGGTCACGTGGCTTGCCAAGCTGCCACTTAAGCGGCGGCGGCCCAGGTCGAAACCTGAACCGGCGCCCGTCCCGCCATCAACTCTCCATCACCGCGCCGCCTCAGCTCGCCTTGATCCGATGCGCGAACTTCTGACGAAACTTCGCGACCTTCGGCGCCACGACAAACGAGCAGTACCCCTGATTCGGGTGCTGCGCGAAGTAGTTCTGGTGATACGCCTCGGCCGGCCAGTAGTTGCCGTCGAGCGGTAGCACCTGAGTGACGATCTGGCCGTCGTAGATACCCTGTTCGCCAATCTCGCGAATCGCCTGCAGCGCTGTTTCGCGCTGCGCGTCGGAGTGGGTAAAGATCACCGAGCGGTACTGCGTGCCGACGTCGTTGCCCTGCCGGTTCAACTGGGTCGGATCGTGGATGGCAAAGAAAATATCGAGAACCTCGCGATAACTGATCTTCGCCGGATCGAAGTCGACGTTCACGACTTCCGCGTGGCCCGTCACGCCGTCGCACACCTGTTCATAGGTCGGCCGCTGGGTCTGGCCGCCCGCATAGCCCGACTCCACCGAGTTCACGCCTTCGACGCCCAGATACACCGCTTCGAGGCACCAGAAACACCCGCCACCGAGGGTGGCGACTTCGCCTGTCTGACTCATGCTGCTTGCTCCTTGATACTCATAGTCGGCCGATGCCGGTCCCAGTTAACCGCAACGCTCATGCCACCACCAAGACTTTCCAGCTTAGCGGTTTTTCCATTAACCGGCAGGTGTCGCGGCCAGTCCACCGCGATTGCAGTTAAAATTGGGGCAAATCGACGATTTTCACTATGACTTTTGAATCATTTGTTTCCGGCCGCACGCGCGATGGGTTCAGTCCGGGGTTCGCCCGGTTTGCGCCGAAGGCTTCCGCCCGATGAAGCGCGCCAGCCCGCCCAACTTCGACCAGCCCGCCTTTAAACAGGCGCTCAGCCAATTCGCCACCGGCGTCACCGTCATTACAACGCGCGCGGCGTCCGGCCAATTGATCGGCATCACGGCCAGCTCATTCAATTCGGTGTCGCTCAATCCGCCGCTGGTGCTGTGGAGTCTCGCCACGCGCTCGGCGTCGATGTCGGTGTTCCGGGCCAACAGTCACTACGTGGTCAACGTGCTGGCCGCGTCACAGCTTGATCTGTGCAAGCGCTTTGCCACGGTGAAGGGCGATCGTTTCGAAGGCGTCTCGCACGCCGAAGGCGACACCGGCATGCCGGTGCTCGACGGTGCGCTCGCCTGGTTCGAATGCCATAACCGCAGCCGCTACGAAGAAGGCGACCACGTGATTTTCGTCGGCGAAGTGGAGCGCTGCGGCGTCCACGAGAGTGCCGCGGAGATTGCGCCGCTTGTCTTCCACAGCGGTCAATTCCACGGACTCAAGCCGCTCTGAACGCGGCGCCGCTGTCTTTTAACAGCGGCCCGCAAGCGGGTAAAACCGGCTACACGCCGACCGAAGCAAGCCGACCAGCAACTCGTACTCAGCTGTGCGGCGCGCTATGTCCGGTAGTTTTCGGCACCAGCGACACTGGCACGCCCGAGTCTTCTTTCAGCGTCTGCAACACGATATTCGAACGAATATCCATCACGCCCGGCGCCTTATAGAGGCGTTGCAGCACGAAATCCGAATAGTGTTTGAGATTGTGGGCGAGCACCCGCAGCAGATAATGGGTTTCGCCAGTCACGACAAACGCACCGACCACTTCCGGCCAGTCCCGCACCGCCTCCGCAAAACGCTCGTGCCAGTTCTCCTGGTCGTTGCGCATCGACACCTGCACAAACGCTTCCAGTTCGAAACCCAGCACTTCGCGGTTCAGACACGCACGGTAATGTTCGATGACGCCCTGCTCTTCCAGCAGGCGCAGGCGTCGTAGACAGGCCGATGGCGAAAGCGAAATGCGCTCCGCCAAGTCGAGATTGCTGATCCGTCCTTCTTGCTGAAGCACCGTCAAGATACGGCAATCGGTGGCGTCGAGCGAGATCGCGTTCATATTCGGTCTCCCTTTCCCATTTGACTCAAATTATGTTCCAAGACACGGCTCAGAAGGAGATTTTTTCGCAATCACATTTCGCGCCAAGCCACCTATCATTCCCGGATAGACACAATCCGCAGATGGAGACATGGACACACTCTGGGACATCACCCCCGCCGTCGATACCGCGACGCCCGTCTGGCCCGGCGATACGCCGGTCGGCATCGAACGCGTGTGGCGCATGGAGGCGGGCTCGCCCGTCAACGTCGCGCGGCTGACCTTGTCGCCGCATACCGGCGCCCACACCGACGCCCCGCTCCACTACGACGCCGAAGGCGCGGCGATCGGCCAGGTTGCGCTCGATGCGTACCTTGGACGCTGCCGCGTAATTCATTGCATCGGCGCTTCGCCTGTTGTGACGCCACAACACCTGAGCGGCTCGCTCGACGACCTGCCGCCGCGAGTCTTACTACGCACTTACAAAAACGCGCCGACTACGGTTTGGGATAGCGCGTTCTGCGCGGTTGCGCCGGAGACCATCGACCTGCTGGCAGCGAAAGGGGTGAAGCTGATCGGCATCGATACGCCGTCGCTCGATCCGCAGGAATCGAAGACGATGGACGCGCACCATCGCATTCGCGCGCATCGCATGGCGATTCTCGAAGGCATCGTGCTGGATGCCGTCGCACCCGGCGACTACGAACTGATCGCGCTGCCGCTGAAGCTGACCACGCTCGATGCGAGCCCTGTGCGCGCCGTATTGCGCGCGCTGCCCGAATCTTGCTGATCGTCGACGCTCTGCAACCTGAATCGCCGCACTCATCGCCTCCACCGAATTCCCCGATCTGACTGACTGGACCATCATGAACACTCGTGAAGAAGCATTGGCGCTGGATAGCGCCGACCCGCTCGCAACGCTGCGCGACCAGTTCGCGCTGTCGACGACGACCATCTATCTCGACGGCAACTCGCTCGGCGTGCCGCCGGCCGCCGCCGCGCAACGCGCGCAGACCGTGATTGGCGCCGAATGGGGTGAAGGTCTCATCCGCAGTTGGAACACCGCCGGCTGGTTCGAATTGCCGCGCCGTCTTGGCAACAAACTCGCGCCGCTGATCGGCGCGGCTGACAACGAAGTCGTTGTCACGGATACGATTTCGATCAACCTGTTCAAGCTCTTGTCGGCTGCCCTGCGGGTGGCGAATGCGCGCGATCCGAAGCGTCGCGTGATCGTGTCCGAGCGCTCGAATTTCCCGACCGATCTGTATATCGCGCAAGGGTTGATCGAACAGCTCGACCGCGGTTATGAGCTGCGCCTCGTTGACGATCCGTCCGAGTTGCCCACCGCGATTGGCGACGACACCGCGATCGCGATGATCACTCATGTGAATTACCGCACCGGCTATATGCACGACATGGCCGCGCTGACCAACTTGATCCACGACAAGGGCGCGCTCGCGCTGTGGGACCTCGCGCATTCGGCGGGTGCAGTGCCGGTCGACCTGAATGGCGTTGGGGCTGACTACGCGGTGGGCTGCACGTATAAGTATCTGAATGGTGGCCCGGGTTCGCCGGCGTTCGTGTGGGTGCCGAAGCGGCATCAAAACGATTTCTCGCAGCCGCTTTCCGGCTGGTGGGGTCATCGTGCGCCGTTCAAGATGGACCCGGCGTATCAACCTGACGATGGCATCGGTCGCTTCCTGTGCGGCACGCAACCGATGGTGTCGATGTCGCTGGTCGAATGCGGTCTCGATGTGTTCCTGCAAACGGATATGCAGACGATCCGCGCGAAGTCGCTCGCGCTGACGGATTTGTTTATCGAACTGGTCGAAGCGCGTTGCAGCGAATTTCCTTTAAAGCTAGTAACGCCGCGTGAGCATGCACAGCGCGGTTCGCATGCGAGCTTCGAGCATCCGCATGGTTATGAAGTGATGCAGGCGTTGATCGCACGCGGCGTCATCGGCGACTATCGCGAGCCGCATGTGTTGCGGTTTGGCTTTACGCCGCTGTACACGCGCTTTGTCGATGTGTGGGATGCGGTCGAGACGTTGCGCGAGGTGCTTACGCAAGAGACCTGGCGGGCACCTGAATTTGCCGCTCGCGGCGCTGTGACCTAAGGAGCGCGCGATGACCGATCACATGCAAACGCCGGGATTGCCGGAAGAGAAACCGGCGCAAGGGTGCCCGTTTGGGCATGGTAGTGGGGCTGCTCCTTCGGCTGCTGCTACGGCCACTGCTGCCGCCGATTCCGGCGACGGCTGGCATGACGCGCAGCTCGATTTTTCGGAGTCGATGAGTTACGGCGATTATCTTTCGCTAGGGACGGTGCTGGATGCGCAGCATCCTTTGTCGCCGGATCACAACGAGATGCTGTTCATCATCCAGCATCAGACGAGTGAGTTGTGGATGAAGCTCGCGCTGTATGAATTGCGCGCGGCATTGAAGGCGGTGCATCGCGATGAGTTGCCGCCTGCGTTCAAGATGCTCGCTCGTGTGTCGCGGATCATGGAGCAGCTCGTGCAGGCATGGAGCGTTCTCGCGACGATGACGCCGTCCGAATACACGGCAATGCGGCCTTATCTGGGTAGCTCTTCCGGGTTTCAGTCTTATCAGTATCGGCAGATTGAGTTTTTGCTTGGCAATAAGAATGAGCAGATGCTGAAACCGCATGCGCATCGGGCGGATGTTCTTGCCGAGGTGACGGCTTCGCTGGAAGCGCCTTCGTTTTACGATGAAGTTGTTCGACTGCTGGCGCGACGTGGGTTTGCGATTTCCCCTTCCAGGTTAGAGCGGGATTGGACGCAGCCTACTGTGCATGATGCTTCGGTTGAGGCGGCGTGGTTGGAGGTTTATCGGAATCCTTCGCAGCATTGGGAGTTGTATGAAATGGCGGAGGAGCTTGTCGATCTCGAGGACGCGTTTCGACAGTGGCGGTTCAGGCACGTGACGACGGTTGAGCGGATTATTGGGTTCAAGCAAGGCACGGGTGGTACGAGCGGCGCACCTTATCTCCGGAAGATGCTGGATGTGGTTTTGTTTCCTGAACTTTGGCATGTGAGGACGATGCTTTAGGCATCTTCGTTTCGTTGTCAATGCTCGATGCATTGAGCACGTTCACGCGATGCGTGGTGCAGCGTAGGCGCACAGGTCAAACGTAAAGATTGGTCACAATTCGCGTGTTTAGCCTGCTTGGTTGATCGTCTTAAAAAACGGTTGGGTTAGATTTCCATGTGCCGTTGGACAAGACGGCTGGGTGTGAGAGCCCGAAGCAACGAAACGCACTACTTCTGAAAGTAGGTAGTGTTCAATCACGCACGCCTTTCCTATGGGCGGGCCGTGGTGAGTGGGTCGCAAGGCTCGCCGGTTTCGTTTTGTTGCCCGGTCTCTCAAACTCGCTACGTGCCCGCTCACCCCGTCTGTTAGAGAGTGTCGGGCGTTTCAGGAACACATCGGAAATCGCACCATGACCAAAACCACTAAGAAGACTCAAACGGCATCACGACCGCCCGTTGATGCGCTCCAGTACGAAAAGCTCGCACTGTCGGCTTTTGGAGCATGCGATCGACAAATCCGACAGCTTCGAACACTGATCGATCTCGCGGCGAGCATCGCCCGATGCCCAGCTACGACGGTTGAAGAAAGACGCAGTGAGCGCAACCTGCTGGAACACCTGCTCTATACCGTCGAGCAATACCAGCAGGAAGTTGAATGTGACCGTGACCTGTACCAGGTGATCGCGCTCGATGCGAAGGGAGTTGCTCATAGTCGCATCACGGCCAAGCTTGCGACGAAGCTTCTCTCGGATGCTGCGGAGGTGGGACGGGAAGCAGGGGAAGCCGCGGCCGAAGCTGAAGCTACGACAGACAAAGCAGTGACGCGTAAGCGGGAGCGCGTGAGGACTGCTGCGTGTGCGCGGGCTGATGCGCAGCAGACGACAGTGAAGCACTAGGGTGAAGTCGCGGCCACGATGCCGCTACAAAGAATAAGGCGCGAATTGTTCGCGCCTTATTTATGCAAACGCACTCACCACCAACGCCGCGCAGATAGACCAATCACCTCGCCGTATACCCCCCATCAATCGGCAAACAAACCCCACTAATCATCGAAGCCGCATCGCTCAACAAAAACATAATCGGCGCGGCAACCTCAGCGGACTCCGCGAAGCGGTGCAGAGGAATCGCCTTCAGCGCAGGATCGCGCTTCACAGGATCACTCCACGCCTGCACCGCCATCGGCGTCAACGTCACCGTAGGATTGACGCTATTCACCCGGATACCGTATGGCCCCAACTCGATACACAAAGCCCGCGTCACAGCATCGAGCGCCGCCTTGGAAGCCGAATAACTCAAATGGTCATCCAGCGCCACGAGCGCAGCCTGACTGGAAACGTTCACGATGCTGCCAGCGCGCTTCGCATCGATCATCCCGCGAGCCACGTGTTTGGCAACCAGTACCGCCCCACGCGCATTCACCCCCATCACGCGATCGAAACTCGCGCCGGTCGTATCCACCGCACGCTCAAGCAACGCGATCCCCGCACAGTTCACGAGCCCATCAAACGCATCGAGCGAACCCAATGCGTCATCAATAGCTGACTCATCGCTCACATCGAGTATCATCGGTTCGCAGCCCGTTTCTTCTGCCAGACGAGCAAGCTCATTCACATTCCGCGCCGCCGCGACCACACTCGCGCCAGAAGCACACAACGCTTCCACCGTCGCGCGCCCAATTCCACTCGACGCACCCGTCACAAGAATCGAGCGGCCAGAAAAATCAAAAGTAGCATTCATGATGTCTGCAACCGATGCATGACCGGCTTCAACGCCGGATACAAATCCGTATAAACGCCGAACCGCTGCTCATACAACGCCATCCGTTGCGCGTTCGGCTCTGCACGTTCAATCAGCGTGACCCATCCACTCTGCGCCTCTTCACGCGATACCAGACCGACGCCGACACCCGCCAGCAACGCCGCCCCCATCGCCGCCTCCACGTCCTGCTCGATTGTGTAGACCGGATAGCCGGTAATGTCCGCAATGATCTGCATCCACAAATCCGAATGCGCGGCGCCGCCCACGACGATCAACTTGTCATCCAACGATTGCGCGCCTTTACGTCCCGCTTCGATGTTGTGCTTCAACGCGAACGACACGCCCTCCAGCACAGCGCGATACAGATGTGCCCGCGTGTGAAAAAGGCTCAGGCCAACAAACGCCCCACTCGCCTTCGCATCCCACACGGGGCTTCGTTCTCCCATCAAATACGGCAAGAACATCACACCATCAGAGCCCGCAGGAATCTGCGAGGCACTCTCTTCGAGCAAGCGATGCGGATCTCCATTCGGCATCGCACGCGCCGCCTCGGTCTCCGCATGACAGAACTGCTCGCGATACCACGTCACCGAAGCGCCCGCCGTAATCGCACCACCGAAGACATAAATATCGCGCTGACCGTTGAACACATGCGGCATGCTGATCAACCCATGCCGCGCATCGACGGTCTGATTGATATACCCCCAGCACATACTCGTACCGATCATCGCAACGTGCTGCCCCGCGCGCGTGACGCCCGCGGCAAACGTCGCCACCGCAGCATCCACACCACCCGCAACGATCGCCGTGCCCGCCTCCAATCCAAGCTGCTCGGTCCACTGCGACAACAAGCCGCCCACCACGTCCGATGATTCCACCAACCGCTCCGGCATCATCGTCGCAGGAATGCCAAGCATGTCGAGCGCTTCATCCGACCAGTCGCGTTTCGCAATATCGTAGATGCCGCCGATATTGCCCGCCGAACTATGATCGACGGCGACCTCACCGGACAGCATGTAAATCACGTAAGCATTCGGCGGCAGGAAGTAACGCGTATGCGCCCAGATTTCCGGTTCGTGATCGCGCAACCACAGCATCTTGGTGTAACCGTAGTAGCTGTCCACGCCGTTACCCGTGATCGCATACAAGCGCTCGAGGTCGATGTTCTTACGCACCCACTCGACCTGATCGGTCGCACGCCGGTCCATCCAGATCAGACACGGATAAAGCGGCCGCATATCGCTATCGACGGGAATCCCCGAGCCGCCATACAGACTGCTCACGCACACCGCCTTGATCGACTTCGCCGCAACACCCGCCTCCTTCGCCTTGCGCACGCAAGCCGCGATACACTCCACAACCGCCTTCAACCACACCGCCGGCCATTGCTCGGCCCATAGCGGCTTGGGCGTATCCGGCTGATAGCTCGACGCATGCTGCGCGACGATCGCGCCGTGTTGATCGACCAGCAAAGCCTTGGTGCTCTGCGTGCCGATATCGACGCCGATGACGTAGTCCATACAGTCTCCGTTTATATGCCGCTCGTCCTTGCCTCGCGCCGCGCCAAGCGCTCAGCTCAGGCACGCGGCTTCATCAATACCTTGATCGAATCGAGCGAGTTAGCGACCTTGATCGCTTCGTCCCATTCTTCCAGCGAAAAGCCGTGCGTGACAATACCCTTCGACGTCACAAGCCCACGCGCCAGCAAATCGATCGCAATCGGATAACAGTATGGACCCAGATGCGCGCCGCGCACATCGAGTTCCTTGCGGTCGCCAATCACCGACCAATCCAGCGTCGTATCCGCACCGAACACGGAAAACTCGACGAAGCGCCCAAGCTTGCGGATCATCTCCATGCCCTGATTGACGCCGATCGGCGCGCCGGTCGTTTCGATGTAGACGTCGCAACCATAGCCATCGGTCAGCGAATGAATGATCGCCAGTGCGTCTTCCTTTTTCGGATTGATCGTCACGTCTGCGCCGTATTCACGCGCAAGTGCCAGACGCTCTTCAACCAGATCGATCACGACGAGCTTCTTTGGCGTTTTCAGATGCGCCACCTGCGTCATCATCAAACCAAGCGGACCCGCACCGGCAATCACCACCACATCGTCGAGTTGCAGATCACCGCGGTTCACCGTGTGGATCGCGCAAGCTAGGGGTTCGATAATTGCCGCGTCTTCGAGCGAGATGCCATCGGGAATCTTGTGGACGATTGCGGTCGGCGGAATCCGCATATATTCGGCCATACCGCCGTCCGCGACTTCGCGCTGGAAACCGAAAATGTTGTGCACCTCACACATCCAGTACTGGCCGGATTTGCAATAACGGCACTTGCCACACGGCACGATCTGTTCGGCGATCACGCGGTCACCTATCTTCACGCCGAAGTGATCGGCCGCATCCTCGCCGATTTCCTCGACGAAACCGAAGAACTCGTGGCCCGGAATCACCGGCGCTTTGACCCACGGACTCGGGCCGCCCCAGAACATCTTCGCGCCCGAATGACATTTGCAGTCGCTCGCGCAGATGCCGCACGCGGCGATACGGATCACCAGTTCATGCGCGCGGGCCTTAGGCTTGGACACCTGTTCGACGCGATAGTCTTTCGGTGCGTGGCAGACGATCGCCGTCATTTCCTGCTTATCGGATTGCGTGGATTGAGTCATTGCATGGTCCTGCTAAAAGGAGGTCGTTTAAGAGTTACTTTCTACGGTCGCGGCTGATGTAGATCGCCAGCAAAATAATTCCGCCCTTGATCACGTTCTGCACATAAGGATTCACGCCGACCATGTTCAGGCCGTTGTTCAACACGCCCAGCAACAACGCGCCGATCAGAGTGCCGATGATCGAGCCGCGTCCACCGGAAATCGAGGTACCGCCCATCACCACGGCAGCGATGGCATCGAGTTCGAAACCGACGCCTGCGTTCGGCTGACCGCTCATCAAGCGTGCGGTCAACACGATGGCGGCAAAGGAGGACGTCAAACCGGCAATCGAGTAGACGATCAGCTTCACGCGAGCCACACGTACACCGGACAGACGTGTCGCCTGCTCATTGCCACCGATCGCATACACGTAGCGGCCGAACGGCATGCGTTCGAGCAACACCCAAGCAATCGCGTAGATCACCACCATGATCACAACCGGCGCCTGAATGCCGAGGATCTTGCCGCTGCCGAAGAAACTGACCCACTCAGGCAGGCCGTCGATCGGATAACCACCCGTGTAGATCAGCGCGAGACCACGAGCGATCCCCATCGTCGCGAGCGTGACGATGATCGGCGGCATACCGGCGAACGCGACGAAGAATCCGTTCGCAGCGCCGAAGCCCAAACCGACTGCAATGCCCACCGCCAAAGCAGCGACTGCGTTCATCCCGGCCACCATCAAGCCCGCGGCGAGCGTGCCCGCCAAAGCCATCACGGAGCCAACCGACAGATCGATGCCACCGGTCAAAATCACGCACGTCATCCCCACAGCAATGATGGCGTTGATCGACACCTGGCGCAGCACGTTCTCCAGATTCGCAGCGGAGAGAAAACTGTCGCTCGCGAATACCATTACGATGCACACCACCAGCAGGCCGATGAACGGATAGAACAGCGTCGAGCGTTTCAACGCGGCCCACGTAAAGCGCACCGGTGCGCCCGGCGTGTCACTACTGACAGTCGACGTTTTCGGCGATGAAGAAGGATTAGGCGTGTTCATGAGCTGCTCCACGGGTGCCGGCTGTTGCATAGGTCATCACGGCGTTCGAGTCGATCTCGCCGCCTTCGAGCATCGCTTCGATGCGGCCCTGCCGGAACACGGCGACGCGGTCGCACATGCCGACGATCTCCGGCAGTTCGGACGAGATCATGATGATCGAGTAGCCGCGCGCGGTGAGTTCGCGCATCAGCAGATAGATTTCGGCTTTGGCGCCGACGTCGATGCCGCGCGTCGGTTCGTCGAAGATGAGAATGTTGGTGTGGTGATTCAGCCAGCGCGCGATCACCACCTTTTGCTGATTGCCGCCTGAGAGCGTCGCGACTTCGGTGTGCATCGTCGGGGCTTTGACCCCGACGCGCTTCATGATGTCGGCGGTCGCGCGTGCTTCGCTGCGCTGATCGATGAAGAAACGCAGCGAGCGATATTTGCCGAGGTTGTTGATCGAGATGTTCTGCTTGATCGAGAAATCGGTGATCAGACCTTCGGTCTTGCGGCTCTCAGGCAGAATGCCGACGCCGGCGCGCAGGGCATCGGCGGGATCGGATAGTTTTTCGGCTGTGCCGTTGATGCGGATTTCTTTCACATAAGCCGGGTCAGCGCCGATCACTGCCAGCGCTGTTTCCGTGCGGCCCGAGCCGACCAGTCCCGCAAAGCCGAGAATCTCGCCTTCACGCAAATTGAATCTCAGCACCGGACTATCTTTCAGCAACTGCAGCTTTTCGACGTCGAGCACGATCTTCGCATCGGTACGCAGTGGCGGCTTCGGCGGAAAGCTGTTTTCGATGCGGCGTCCCACCATCATTTCCACCAGACGGCTCACGTCGGATTGCGCGACCTCCGTCATGCCAACGTACTGACCGTCACGTAACACCGTAATGCGATCGCACACCTCAAAGATTTCCTCCAGGTGGTGCGAGATGAAGATCATCGCGACGCCCTGCTGTTTCAGGTCACGCATGATCGCAAACAGGTGTTCCGCTTCGGCAGGTGTGAGCGTCGCGGTCGGCTCATCCAGAATCAGAATGCGCGCTTCCAAGGACAATGCCTTGCCGATTTCAACAAACTGCTGCTGCGCGACCGACAACTCACGAATCGGCACCGACAAGTCGATGGCCACTCCGAGCCGCTGAAAAATCGCCGCAGCCGCGCGCCGCATCTTGCCGCGCTCGAGCAAACCCAAACCGTTCTTCAGTTCACGGCCGAGAAACATGTTCTCAACCGCGTTCAGATACGGAATCAGGCTGAACTCCTGAAACACGATCCCCACGCCCGCGGCGACCGCGTCGTGATAATTCGTGAAGTGCCGCACTTCGCCCGCGATCGTGATCGTGCCTTCATCCGGCTGATAGATGCCGCACAGAATTTTCATCAACGTCGATTTGCCCGCGCCGTTTTCGCCGAGCAACGCGTGAATCTCACCGCGCGCGATTTCCAGGTGAATGCCTTGCAACGCCTTCACACCGGGAAAGCTTTTGGTGATGTTGTCGAGCTTGAGTATCGTGTCCATCGGGTCCTCCTCTGCTGCTCGTCGCCATGTCCGTCGAAGAAGCACATGCACATGGCAACGAGCATTCGGCTTACCAGCTGAAGCCCTTGGCGTTGCTCTTGTCGATCATCTTCACGTCGACCGGGATGGCTTTCGGCACATTGGCGCCCCACTTCTTCGCAAGCGCAATGCCGAGTGCGATACGCACCTGGTCGGCCGGGAACTGCGCGGACGTTTCGATGAACTTCGAATTCGGCTTCTGGATCGCGGCAATCGCTTCCGGCGCGCCGTCAACGCTGGTCAGCTTGATATCCTTGCCTGACGATTCGATCGCCGAGAGCGCGCCCATCGAACCACCGTCGTTCACGCTGAACACGCCCTTCAGATTCGGATGCGCCTGAATCATGTTCTCGGTGACAGACAACGCCGTCGCGCGTTCCTGCTTACCATTCTGCGTATCCACGAGTTTGATGCCCGGCACTTTCGCGAGCGCCGCCTTGCAACCGCGTACACGTTCGAGAATCGGCACCACCGGAATGCCGTCGAGAATCGCCACTTCGCCGCTGCCGCCAATCGACTTCGCCAGATACTCACAGGCCATCTCACCCGCGTCGTAATTCTTCGACCCGACGAACGAATCGACCGGACCGTTCGCGTTCGCATCAACGGCAACCACCACCACGCCCGCCTTCTTCGCCGACGTCACCGCCGATTGAATGCCGGTCGAATCAGTCGGATTCACGAGCAGAATGTCGATCTTCTTTTGCAGCATATCTTCGACATCGCTGACCTGCTTGCTGACGTCATGATGCGCGTCGGTCACGACCACCGTTGCGCCAATCGACGCCGCCGCATCGTTCAGCGCCTTTTGCATCGTCACGAAGTACGGGTTATTCAACTCCTGAAACGTCATGCCGATCTTCAGCGGCGCGGCAAGTGCTGCCGGCGCGGCGATAAACGACAGACCGAATGCAAGCGTCGCCAAGGCGGCCGAGCTGCGCGCGAAGGTTTTCAACGATGTCTGCTTCGAATTGGATTGCGTCATGGTTGTCTCCGTTATTAAAACTGTTCGATGAGATGAGCACGTCCCTCACGCTGTCTATGGACAGCGCGATAGGCGTTAAAACGCGGGTGAAGTAAAACGCTTCGGCTAGAAGCCTGGTGGAGGACTACGTCGGTGGATAAGCAGCCGCGGCGCTGCGCGGCAAACCTGGCGCAAGCACGATTGCGGGCGCATTGTCGATGCCGGCGCCGCGCGCGGCGGCTTCTTCGGAAGCGTCGCGGCTCGCGTCGTTCAGTTGCTGATAGCGACGGAATTTCGAAGGCGCCATGCCTTTGACCGCGAGGAACTGCCGGTTGAAATTCGACAGGTTGTTAAAGCCCGCCTTGAAGCAGATATCGGTGACGCTCAGTTCCTCGTCCGTGAGCAACTGACATGCGAGGTTGATACGCATGCGGTTCACGTACTGCACGAACGGCAGCCCGGTATGACGGCGGAAGTAACGCGAGAACGCACTCACGCTTTGCCCGGCGAGTTGGGCGAGATCCGATTCGCGCAGATCGTTGGACAGGTTCTTGCCGATATACGAGAGCGCGTGATTGATGCGCGTCGACGCGAAACCGGTCGGGTCGGCCTGATAAGCGGGACTTGCAAGCGTCTCGCGGTCCTCGGCGTTCATCAGGATCTCGAGCATCGACATGAACAGCACGAGACGGCGCAGTCCGCGCGCGGCCAGCAATTCGAGGAACAACGGCTGGATCGCCGCACTCGTTTCTGCACCGAAGGACACGCCGCGGCGCGAATCGGCGAGCAAGGCTTCGACCTGGCGCCACTCCGGAAAACTGCCCATGCAACCCGACACGAACTCCTGCCCGAACTGAACGACCAGATTGCGCTGCGCAATCGTCTCGCCTTCCGGCACGTCGCTGACCCAGTTGTGCGGCAGGTTCGGCCCCATCAACACCAGGTTGCCAGGCGTAAAGCTGCTGATGTGATCGCCGACAAACATCTTGCCGGTCGTCGCCACGATCAGATGGATTTCGTATTCCGGGTGAAAGTGCCAGCGCACCGTGCGATACGGATAGCCGTGCGACCACACTTTGAAGGATTCGTCGCGCCGCACGGCGACGACTTCCAGATCGGGTTGCATTCGCGTCTTCCTCCATGAAGCGGCGTGCTGCGGGTGCCGCTGAACTTCATCTTGTATAGCGAAAAGTAGCCCTCTAGCGCCTGATCCACCACTAAAAATCAAACCGCAGACCGATACTTTTTTGCATTCGGGTTAGTCCTGGCGCGGTGAAAGTCAAATTTGATGCAATGCAATACGCACTGCGAGACACGTCCCATAACGCCCGGACGTCGCGCGAGTCGCGCCGGAAGTCCCGCCACGCCGCGCTGCGCCACGAAAAGCCCGCTACGTCGCCTTGACATTCGTTCCGCCGGGTACGATCATTCGCTCACAGACAGAGCAAATGCTCCACCCCAAGAAAAAACGCACGCGCCGAGCCGTGCGATCAAGGACACTCAGGAGACGCACATGAACAGCGGGCAAGGCAGCGGCGCGGCCGCACACGTGATCCTGCACATCGGCGCGGGATCGTTTCATCGCGCGCATCAGGCGTGGTATCTCCATCGGTTGAACGAGGCGAAGGTGGCGGGCGAGCCGCACTGGTCGCTGACGGTGGGCAATATCCGCAGCGACATGAACGCGGTGCTCGACGCGCTCGCCGCGCAAAACGGCGTCTATACGCTCGAGACCGTCACGCCGCAGGGCGAGCGCGCGTACGAGACGATTCGTTCGATCGAGCGCGTGGTGCCGTGGACCGAGAGTCTCGATGCGCTGATTGAAGCGGGCGCCGATCCGGCCTGCAAGATCATTGCGTTCACCGTGACCGAAGGCGGCTATTACCTCGACGAAGACGACGAACTCGACACAGCCAATGCCGATCTCGCGGCTGATCTGAAAGGCGGCCACACCACGATTTACGGCGCACTCGCGGCGATTCTCGACGCTCGCATGAAGCGCGGCGCCGGCCCGGTCACGCTGCAGACCTGCGATAACCTGCGCAGCAACGGCGAACGCTTTCATGCGGGCATGAGCGAGTTTCTCGAACGGCGCGGCGCGGACGACCTGGCGCAATGGTTCGACGACAACACCGCGTGCCCGAGTTCGATGGTCGACCGCATCACGCCACGTCCGACGCCCGACGTGCGCGAACGCGTCAAAGCCGCCACCGGCGTCGACGATGCCTGCCCGGTGATGGGCGAATCCTTCATCCAATGGGTGATCGAAGATCGCTTCATCGCCGGACGCCCAGTGTGGGAGAAGGTCGGCGCGGAACTGGTCGACTCGGTGCTGCCGTACGAGGAAGCGAAGATCCGTATCCTCAACGCGACGCATAGCTGCATTGCGTGGGCAGGCACGCTGGTCGGACTGACCTACATCCACGAAGGCACGCTCGATCCGGACATCAACAAATTCGCCTTCGACTACGTGACCGAAGACGTGATTCCGTGTCTCACGCCGAGCCCGCTCGATCTCGAACGCTATCGCGACGTGGTGCTCGAACGCTTCGGCAATCCCTACATCCAGGACACCAACCAGCGCGTTGCGGCCGACGGCTTTTCGAAGCTGCCCGGCTTTATCGCGCCGACGCTCGCCGAATGCTTCGAACGTGGCGTCACACCTTCGGCGACGGCGATGTTGCCGGCGCTGTTCTTCCGCTTCCTCGAGCGCTGGAACGCCGGCACGCTGCCGTATGCGTATCAGGATGGCGTGATGGACGAAAAAGTTGCGCGCGGTTTCTTTAGTGCGCCCGATCCGTTGCAGGCGTTCGCCGCTGACCGGCTGCTCTGGGGCAGCATGGCGCAGACACCGGAATTGGAATCGGCGTTGGCGGGCGCGTTGGCGCGTGTCGACGTATGGCTGGCCAAACGCGGCGCGGCCTGACCCGCGCTGTATCAAATCACGCGAAACACGCCGGTGCCAGGCTTAATGCGCATGGCACCGCGCGCCATGTGCGGCTAAAGTAGCGCATCCCTAACGACGAAGGTTTCGCGCCCATGTATCTCGGCATCGACCTCGGCACGTCCGAAGTGAAAGTCCTGCTGCTCGCCTCCGATGGACGCGTGATCGGCACCGCAGGCTCGCCCTTTACCGTTTCGCGTCCGCATCAGCGCTGGGCCGAACAGAATCCCGAAGACTGGTGGGCCGGCACGCGCGCGGCGCTGGCCGCGCTGCGCGCCAAACATCCG
Source organism: Paraburkholderia nemoris (assembly GCF_905221015.1). Lineage (NCBI taxonomy): Bacteria > Pseudomonadati > Pseudomonadota > Betaproteobacteria > Burkholderiales > Burkholderiaceae > Paraburkholderia > Paraburkholderia nemoris. Next base: position 24,249 of record NZ_CAJNBO010000012.1, read on the forward strand.
GACGAGTTCGCGCAGATTCGCGGCATCGGCCTCTCGGGGCAGATGCACGGGGCCGTGCTGCTCGATGCGCAGGACCGCGTATTGCGGCCCGCGATCCTGTGGAACGACATGCGCAGCGACAAGGAGTGCGCGGAACTGACCGAGCGCGCGCCGCAGTTGCACACCGTGGCCGGCAATCTCGCGATGCCCGGATTCACCGCGCCGAAGCTGCTATGGGTGGCGCACCACGAACCGGAAATCTTAGCGCAGACCGCCTGCGTGCTGCTGCCGAAGGACTACCTGCGTCTGCAACTGACCGGCGGCAAGGTGTCCGATCCATCGGATGCAGCCGGCACGCTGTGGCTCGACGTCGCCAAACGCGACTGGTCCGATTCACTGCTCGCCGCCTGCAACATGACGCGCGCGCAGATGCCGGCCTTGTGCGAAGGCAGCGAGCCGTCCGGCACCCTGCTTCCCGCGGTGGCGCGCGAGTTCGGTTTGAGCGACGGCGTGATCGTCGCGGCCGGCGGTGGCGACAATGCCACGAGCGCGATCGGCATCGGCGCGACGCAACCGGGCGACGGCTTCGTCTCGCTCGGCACCTCAGGTGTGTTGTGCGTGGTCGGCGACAGTTTCCGGCCGAATCCCGCTTCCGCGGTGCACGCGTTCTGTCACGCGATTCCGGATCGCTGGCATCAGATGAGCGTGGTGCTGTCGGCGGCAAGCTGTCTGCGCTGGGTCTGCAAGCTCACCTCCACCGACGAGCCGACGCTGCTCGCCGAAATCGAGGCGCTGCCAGCGGAAGCGTTGACCACTGCCCCACTCTTTCTGCCCTATCTGTCCGGTGAACGCACGCCGCACAACGACCCGTACGCGCAGGGCGTGTTCTTCGGCATGAATCACGCGACCGATCGCGCCTTGCTCGGCTACGCCGTGCTCGAAGGCGTGACGCTCGCGCTCACCGACGGCCTCGACGCATTGCGCGCGGCCGGTACCGAAGCGAAGGCGCTGTCCCTGCTCGGCGGCGGTGCGCGCAGCGACTACTGGGCACAACTGCTCGCCGATGCGCTCGACACGGCCACCCGCAAGCACGGCGGCGGCGAAACCGGCGCGGCGCTCGGCGCGGCCCGCCTCGGCTGGCTGGCCGCGGGCGGCGACCCGGCCAAGGTGCTGAGCAAGCCGCCGATCGAAAAGGAGTTCACGCCGAACCCGCGACGGCACGCCGAACTGCGCACCCGGCTCGAAGCGTATCGCGCGCTCTACCGCCACGTGCGGCCGCTGTTCGACCCCGCGCGACAACCGCTCGCCTGACCGGCAAAGCACAGCCGGTTCCCGTTGAGACGCGGGAACCGGCTGCTATCATCGGCGCACTTCAAGCGAACCGTCACCGTGCCCAAGTCCACAGAAAAATTAGACCTTGCTACCCGCGCCGCGTGGCTCTACTACGTCGCAGGCAACACCCAGAACGAGATCGCCGAAAAACTCCAGGTGTCGCGCCCGGTCGCGCAGCGGCTGGTTGCCTTCGCGGTCGAAAAGAACCTGATACGCGTGCGTGTCGATCACAAACTGGCCGATTGCCTCGCGCTCGCCGATCAACTCTCGAAGCGCTACGGCCTGAGCATGTGCGAAGTCGTACCGATCGACAGCGATACCTCGGAAGAAGTCGACCGCAAGCTGGCGGTAGCCGGCGCGCAAGTCATGGAACGCTATCTGGTCGAAGAAAAACCGATGGTGGTCGCCGTGGGCAGCGGCCGTACGCTGAAGGCCGCGGTCGATCAGATCGCGCAGCTGGAGCGTCCGCAGCACCGGTTGGTATCGATGGTCGGGGCGATCGCCCAGGACGGCTCCTCGAACCGCTACGACGTCGCGCTGCACATTTCGGAGAAGACCGGCGGCAAGCATTTTCTGCTGCCCGCGCCGTTGCTCGCCGATAGCGAGGCCGAACGCGCGCAGTGGTGCAATCACCGGCTCTACCGGATCGTCGAATCACTATTGGCCAAGGCGGATGTTGCGTTCGTCGGCGTCGGTAATATCGGGCCGAAATGCCCGTTGCACGAGGACGGCTTCATCACTTCCGCAGAGGTGAAGGAGCTGATGCAGAACCGTGCGGTGGCCGAAATGCTCGGCCTGCCGATCGATGCGGCCGGCGCGCACGTCGAATCGCCGACCGGCCGGCGCGTTACCAGCATCGCGCTCGACTCGCCGCCGCGGCGTCCTACCATCGGCTTTGCCGGCGGTGAACGCAAGCGCGAAGCGCTGATTGCGGTGCTTAAAGGCGGTTGGCTGTCGGGACTGGTGACCGACGAGTTGTGTGCACGGGCGGCGCTCGAAGCAGCGGCTTAACCAGCTTACAGGCAAGGCCTAGAAGCGCCTCACCGCCGCGCTACAACACCGGCAGCCCTTCCGTGATGATGATGCGGTACTCGCCGCCCTGCAGGCGCGTCTCGCTGACCGCCTGATACGCAGGGCTGCGATACCATGCGATCGCTTCATCGTAACTGGGGAACTCGAGGATCAGGATTTCGTCGATCGGCGGCCCCTCCACCACTTCTTTCCGCCCGTGGCTCGCGAGCACCATAACCGCATGCTTCTCGAAGACTGCGGGCGCGTCCTGTTTGTATGCTTCCAGTTTGGCGGGGTCGAGCGTTTTCTCGCGCGTGATGACGACGTAGGCGGGCATGAACGTTTCCTGAGCGTGAATAAACGTGACCGGACGGAAAGCGGCGCGCCCGCCGCTTTCCCAATCACATACTCACGCGGCCAGCACTTCTACGATCTTACGCTGGAAGGCTTTCCCTTCGCTGTCGAATAAATGGCAGTGCTCAGGCGTGGCGCCGAGCTTTTGCACTTCGCCCTTGCTGTGCCGCTCGAGCGGCGGAATGCGCGCGATGATCCCATCCGGAGCGACGCTCGATTCCGCATACAGATACGCTGCATCGCCGAGCGATTCGACCGCCATGGTTTTCGCCGACACGCCGTCGTCGGTCATGCCCACATGCAGATGCTCCGGGCGAATGCCAACGGTCACCTTGTCGCCCTGTTTCACCGCGCCCGGCTCTACCGCGACACGCTGAGTCTCACCGGATTCGTAGCGCACGGTGACGCCGTCATGCGTGACCGACTGCACGACGCCTTCCATGAAATTCATTTTCGGCGACCCGATGAAGCCGGCGACGAAGCGATTGGCCGGCGCGTGATACAGCATGGTCGGGCTGCCGACCTGCTCCACATTGCCCGCCGACAACACGACGATCTTGTCGGCCAGCGTCATGGCCTCGACCTGATCGTGCGTCACGTAGATCATCGTGGTCTTCAGCTCGTCGTGCAGACGCGCGAATTCGAGGCGCATCTTCACGCGCAGCGCGGCGTCGAGATTCGACAACGGTTCGTCGAACAGGAACACTTTCGGCTTGCGCGTAATGGCGCGGCCAATTGCAACACGCTGGCGCTGGCCGCCGGAAAGCTGCTTCGGCTTGCGGTCGAGCAGATGGTCGATGTGCAGGATCTTCGCCGCATTGCGCACAGCGGCGTCGATTTCCGGCTTCTTGGTGCCGGCGAGTTTGAGGCCGAACGCCATGTTGTCGTACAGCGTCATGTGCGGATACAGCGCGTACGACTGGAACACCATCGCGATGCCGCGCTTGGCGGGCGGTACGTCGTTCACGCGCGCGTTGTCGATGGTCAGATCGCCGCTGGTGATGTCTTCGAGGCCGGCGATCATCCGCATCAGCGTCGATTTACCGCAACCGCTCGGACCCACGAAGACGACGAATTCGCCGTCCAGGATGTCGAGGTTGATGTCACGCATCACTTCGTTGTCGTCGTAGGCTTTTCGGATGTTGCGCAGAGTTACGCTTGCCATGATGTGTCTCCGTATGTTGCTCTTGCTACGTCAATTCATTTATCCAGGCGCTGCGCCAACGCGGCCGCGCTTACGGCGTCGCCGCCGTCGCGCTCAGCGTCCATTGCGCGACCAGGTCCGGCAACTGCAGCATGTCGTCGAATACAGTCCGCGCACCCGCCGCATGCAAGGCGTCGATCTGCGCGTCACTCGCATGACCGCCGCCGATAAAGCCCAGCACCGTCATGCCCGCCGCGGTTGCCGCCGTCACGCCCGTCACGCTGTCTTCCACCACGAGGCAGGCCGACGGCGCGAGACCGAGGCCTTGCGCTGCGGCGAGATAGACATCGGGTGCGGGCTTCGGATTCGGCACCGCGTCGGCGCAAAAGAGCCGGTTGCCGAAGAACTTCACGAGGCCCGTGCGCGCCAGCACGTTCTCCACATACGGCCGGAAACTGTTGCTCGCGCATGCCTTGGTGAGCGGCACCTGCGCGAGCGCAACCTCGATGCCAACGACCGCCGGCGCCTGCATCGCCGCTGCTTCCACCGCCCGGCGAATCGCCTCGATATCTTCGACGCCGAGGCTCCTACCCAGTTTCGCCGCCGTGCCCTGCAACACCGTTTCAATGCGCAAGCCGAGCAGCGGCAGCACCACAGGCGCGACATCCGCATCGGGCCAACGCGCCTCGAGTTCGTGCACCAGCATGTGCGCCGCCACGGCTTCGCTGTCGATCAGCACGCCGTCGCAATCGCAGATCAGCGCGAAATGACCTACCGTCGTACCTGCGGTCATTTGACCGCCCCAAAGGTAAGACCGCGCACCAGTTGCTTCTGCGACAGCCAGCCGACAATCAGGATCGGCGCAACGGCAAGCAGTGAAGCAGCGGAGAGCTTGGCCCAGAACAAGCCTTCAGGACTCGAGTACGACGCAATGAACACAGTCAGCGGCGCGGCGTTCGAACTCGACAGGTTGATGCTCCAGAACGCTTCGTTCCACGACAGGATCACCAGCAGCAGCGCGGTGGAGGCGAGCCCCGGCAGCGACATCGGCATCAGCAGATAGACGATTTCCTGCCACGTCGCCGCGCCGTCGATCCGGCCTGCTTCAAGAATGTCACGCGGAATTTCCGCGAAGTACGTGAACGACATCCACACCGCAATCGGCAGATTGATCAGCGTGTAGACGATCACCAGACCGGACACCGAATCGAGCAGGCCACTGTTCTTCCACAACAGATAGATCGGCACCAGCACGCCAACCGACGGCATCATCTTGGTCGACAGCATCCACAGCAGGACTTTCTGCGTGCGGCGCGTCGGAAAGAAGGCCATCGCGTAAGCGGCCGGCACGGCGAGAATCAGGCACAGCACCGTGACGCCCGCCGAGATCAGAATCGAATTCCACGCGAACGAAAAGTAGTTACTGCGCGCGAACACCTCGCGGAAGCTATCGAGCGTCGGGATGAAAAACAGCGACGACGAATAGGCCTGCTGCTCCGTCTTGAACGCGGTGATCGTCATCCAGAAGATCGGGAAGAACAGCAGCAACGCGACGAGCCAGGCAATCACGCCGGGAATGCCGCGGCGAATTGCGGCGAACGGCGACTTGGCCGGCACGGTCATCGGCGCCGTGCCCGACGCAGAGGTAGAGGCAACGTGGCTCATTTTTCGTACTCCCCTTTCAGGTTCTTCGCGAGCATCCGCACAAGGAAGAACGACACGATGTTAGCCAGCACGACAGCCAGAATGCCGCCCGCCGAAGCGAGACCGACGTCGAACTGTTGCAGGCCCAGCGAATAGATCAGGTACGACAGATTGGTGGTCGCGGTGCCCGGACCGCCGCCCGTGGTCGTATAGATTTCGGCGAAGATCGACAGCAGGAAAATCGTCTCCATCATCACCACCACCGCGATCGCCCGTTTCAGGTGAGGCAGCGTGATGTAGAAGAACATCGAGAACGGACCCGCACCGTCGATACGCGCCGCTTCCTTCTGCTCCTGATCGAGCGACTGGATCGCGGTGAACAGAATCAGGAACGCGAACGGCAACCACTGCCACGCGACGATCATGATCACGGCCGTGAGTGGATACTCGGCGAACCAGTCGATCGGCTGCATGCCGATTGCCCGCATGCCCTGTGCGATCAGGCCATACACCGGATGCAGGATCATGTTCTTCCAGATCAGCGCGCTGACCGTCGGCATCACGAAGAATGGAGCGATCGCCAGTAGCCGCGCAATGCCCTGGCCGTAGAACTTACGGTCGAACAGAATCGCCATCAGCACGCCGCCGACCACCGTGATCACCAGCACTGAGATGATCAACTCGAGCGTGTGACCGATCGACGGTCCGAACGACGGATCGCTGGCGAGGTATTTGTAGTTATCGAAACCGGCGAAGCCCTTCAGATCCGGATTCAACAGGTTATAGCGCGAGAACGAAAACCAGATCGTCATCGCCAGCGGAATCGCCATCCACAGTACGAGCACTGCGACTGAGGGCGTCACGAGCCAGCGGGCCGAATTGGCTTTGCGGGTTTCGCGTTCTTTTTCTGTTTGGGGATGGGCATGCATAAGGGGCAGGCGTAAAGGACGCATGATTGACCACCTGTTCGGTAATGCGCGGGCCGGCGCTCTATCCGCCGTGATCGCTTGAACCGCCTGGCTACCGCGACGCAATTTGGAGTCGCGGAGCCCACGCGGCGGGAACGGCCCACTGTGCTACGTGGGCCGGCTGACGGGCGTCAGCCGGCGCGTGCCACATGACTTATGTGGCTGACTTCCGCTTTACTTCTGATACCCGGCCTGTTGCACAGCGCGATTCGCCGTTGCCTGGCCGGCTGCCAGCGCCTGATCGACCGTCATCTGACCGGCAATCGCGCCGGAGATGCTCTGACCGACTACGGTGCCGAACGACTGGAACTCAGGAATGCCGACGAACTGCACACCGGTGTACGGCACCGGCTTCAGAGTCGGATGATCCGGGTCCGCCGTTTCGATTGCCTTCAGCACGAAGTCGCCGAACGGTGCAGCCTGTTTGTATTCAGGACGTGCGTAGGTGGAGTGGCGCGTTCCCGGCGGCACCGAGGCCCAGCCTTCATCCTTCGCGACCAGTTCGATGTATTGCTTCGACGTGGCCCACGCGATGAACTTCTTCGCCGAGTCAGCCTGCTTCGACGACTTCGGAATGGCCAACGCCCAAGCCCACAGCCAATGCGAACCCTTCGGCGTGACAGCGATCGGCGCTGCCGCAAAGCCCACCTTGTCGGCGATCTGCGACTGCTGCTTGTTGTAGAGCATGCCGGCCGCCACCGTTGCATCGATCCACATCGCGCACTTGCCGGAGGACATCAGCGTGAGGTTTTCGTTGAAGCCGTTCGAGCTGGCTCCCGGAGGGCCGTCTTTCTTCAGCAGATCGACATAGAACGTCATCGCCTTCTTCCATTCCGGCGACGTCAACTGCGCCTGCCACTTTTCGTCGAACCAGCGGCCGCCGAAGGTGTTCACCACCGTCGTGCCATACGCCATGTTCTCGCCCCAGCCGGCCTTGCCGCGCAGGCAGATACCGTACATGCCGTTGGCTTTGTCCGTGAGCTTGTCGGCGAACTGCGCGATCTGATCGTAGGTCGGCTGATCGGGCATCTTCAGGCCCTTCGCCGCGAACAGATCCTTGCGGTAATACGTCATCGAGCTTTCGACATAGAACGGCAGCGCGTACAACTGGCCGCCGCTCGAGAGGCCGTCGCGGGCCGTCTTCACGACGTCGTTCAGATCGTAGTCAGCCGGCAGATTGGTGAGCGGCGTAAGCCAGCCGCGCTTGCCCCATTGCGGCGTTTCGTACGCACCGATCGTCATCACGTCGAACTGGCCGCTGCCGGTCGTGATGTCGGTGGTAGCGCGCTGACGCAGCACGTTTTCTTCGAGAATCACCCAGTTGAGCTTGATATCCGGATTCGCCTGCTCGAAGGCGGGCGAGAGCTTCTTCAGCTCGATCATGTCCGGATTGTTCAACGTGGCAATCGTCACCGTGCCCGCCTGAGCGTGCAACGCAAAGCATGCGACAGCGCCGGCACTGACCGCCTTCAGCACGGATTTTGTAGCTGGTTTCATGTGTTGTCTCCTTTCTCGTACGTTATGTGATGCTGCGTTTGTTCTACGAAAATGACGAAGGGTGAAACAGGTTCGGCTCATCCACTCTGCGATTCGCTCAGCTCATCCAGTTGCCACCGTCGACGTTCAGGGTTTGCGCGGTGATGTAGTCAGCATCCGCCGACGCGAGAAACAGGGCGGCGCCGGTCAGATCGTCCGGCACACCCATACGGCCGAGCGGCACCGCTTCACCGACGAGGCGCTTCTTCTCGCCGAGCGGCCGGTTTTCATAGCGGGCGAAGAGCGCGTCGACCTCGTTCCACATCGGCGTATCGACGACGCCCGGCGCAATGCCGTTCACATTGATCTTATGCGGCGCGAGGGCGAGCGCTGCGGATTGCGTGTAGCTGAGTACAGCGGCTTTGGTTGCGCAGTAGTGCGACACCAGCGCCTCGCCGCGCCGCCCGGCTTGCGACGACATATTGATGATCTTGCCGCCGTGGCCCTGCTCGACCATTTTCCGGGCGACGGTTTGCATCAGGAAGAACATGCCCTTCACGTTGACCGCGAAGAGGCGATCGAACACGTCCCAGGATTCATCGAGGATCGGGCGCATATCGAAGAGCGCCGCGTTGTTGAACAGGATATCGACCTGGCCGAAGCGCTCCAACGTACTCGCGAGAATGCGTTCGATATCCTCGCGGCGCGTTACATCGGCGCTGACGGTCAGCACGCGGTCGCCGTAAGCGGCGCGCAGCGCGTCGCCGAAACTGTCGGCCGGCTTCACATCGACCAGCACGCAGCGTGCGCCTTCGTCCAGATAGCGCCGGGCCACGGCTTCACCGATTCCGCTTGCCGCGCCCGTCAGAATGGCCACCTTGTCTTGCAATCGTGCCGCCACTGCCTGTCTCCGGTTCGTTTCGCTTCTTGAGGCGCGGTGAGCGAACGCTCGTTGCGCGAACAATTGCTCTGTTAGTGATCGAATGATCGGATACGGACCGGGTCATGTCAAGGCGCTCGACCAGATTTCGATGGTGCAGCGCGGCAGGACCACCGCGCACCCTCTTCCAGCTTCGACCGGCACAAATACGAGAAATCGAAGACCGCCAAGTCGCTTTCTGCGCAAGCCGCTGACAAAAATTCGAGATACGTTATATCATTGCGGCCTTGCTTCGCTCCGAAGCTTTGCAGGTTCGTCGGGGAGTCCGCTGATGGCTACATCGATTGCAGAACACCAGGCCGTACGGCTCGCCCATGCCGAGGCGCACGCCGCGCTGCATGGGCTCTCGCTCACGCCGTTGCGGCGTCAGGTGTATGCGGCGATCGTCGCCAGCGACCGGCCGATCGGCGCTTACGAGTTGCTGGACGCGCTCGAGCCGCAACGCGGGCGCGTGCCGCCCACCACGATCTACCGGGCGCTGGACTTTCTGCTCGCGCACGGCTTCGTCCATCGGATCGAATCGAAGAACGCGTTTTTTGCCTGCTGCGAGGTCGGCGTGCCGCATCGCAGCCAGTTTCTGATGTGCGACGGCTGCGGAGCGACGGTCGAGATTCCCGGCGGCGATCTTGCCCAACAGTTGTCGCGTAGCGCGCCGGCGCACGGTTTCGAGGTGCATCGCCAGGTGGTCGAGCTAAGCGGTCTGTGCGCGCGCTGCGCCCGCGCGACGCGGCCCGCTGGAGCGGCCCTATGAACGCCGGTATGAAGAGCGCCGGCCTGAACGCCGAAGCGCACCGCTCCTAAGGTTTGTAGTTCATTCAACTCTCACGCAGCAGGAAACAACGATGAAGAAATTCGGCTCGATGTTGAACGGGGCGCGCCATGCGCTGAAGCTGTCGAAGACCGTGGCCATCGGCGCGGCGGCCGCCGCTGCTTTCACGTTCAGCCACGGCGCATTTGCCGCGGATGCGAAAATCCCGGTGGTGGCCGCGGAAAACTTTTACGGTGACGTCGTGCAGCAACTGGGCGGCGATCGCGTCGACGTGACCAGCATCCTCAGCAATCCGGATCAGGACCCGCATCTGTTCGAAGCCAGCCCGAAGACGGCGCGGGCCTTGCAGCATGCGAGCCTTGTGGTCTACAACGGCGCCGACTACGATCCGTGGATGGCGAAGCTACTGGCCGCTTCCAAGGGCTCGAATCGCGCGACGATCGTTGCCGCCGAACTGACAGGCAAGAAGAGCGGCGATAATCCTCACCTCTGGTACGACCCGGCCACCATGCCGAAGGTGGCGCGCGCGGTGAGCGCGGCGCTCGTCGCGGCTGACCCGGCGCACAAGTCGGCGTACGATGCGAACCTCGCGAAGTTTCTCGATTCGCTGAAGCCCATCGACGCCAAAGTCGCCGATCTGCATGGCCGCTACGCCGGCGTGCCGGTGACGGCAACCGAGCCGGTGTTCGGCTATATGTCAGATGCAGTCGGCCTCTCGATGCGCAATCTGCGCTTCCAGCTGGCGACGATGAACGACACTGAAGCAAGCGCGGCCGTTATCGCCGCGTTCGAACGCGATCTGCGCGAAAAGCGCGTACGCGTTCTGATCTATAACAGCCAGGCAACCGAGGCCCTGACCAAACGCATGTTGAAGCTCGCGCAGCAATCGAAGGTGCCGACCATGAGCGTCACCGAAACCGAACCGGCCGGTAAGACCTATCAGACGTGGATGCTGACGCAGCTCGACGCGCTGGGCACGGCGCTGGCTGCGGGCGATGCGAGCGGAGCGAATGCGGCGGCAAGCACCGCCAAAGGAAAAACCCAATGACTGAAACTGGCCGCAGCACGCCGGCTAATGCATCGACGGGCGCACGCAGCAACGTGCCCGTGCTTGAACTCGAGCGCGTCACGCTCGAACTCGGCGGCCGCACGATTCTGCGCGACGCCGGCTTCGTGGTGAATCAGGGCGAATTCATCGGCGTGCTCGGGCCGAACGGCGCGGGCAAGACCACGCTGATGCGCGCCGTGCTCGGTCTCGTACCGGCGGCGAGCGGCGCGATCCGCGTGTTAGGGCAGCCGGTCGAGCGCGGTAACTCGTCGATCGGTTATATGCCGCAGACGCGCAGTGCGTTGGCCGGGCGTCGCGTGCGCGGCCGCGACTTCGTCGCCATGGCCGCCGATGGACACCGCTGGGGCCTGCCCCATGCGGACAGCAAAACCCGCGCCGATGTCGAACGAGTGCTCGATCTGGTGGGCGGCCGCCAGCTGGCCGAGCGGCCCTTATCGGAACTGTCGGGCGGCGAACGTCAGCGTTTGCTGCTCGCGCAATGCCTGCTCGGCAACCCCAAGCTGCTGCTACTCGACGAACCGTTGATCAGCCTCGATCCGCATCATCAGAAGAGCGTGGTCGAGTTGGTGCGGCGCGTGCAGCAGGAGCTCGGCATTGCTGTGCTGTTCTCGGCGCACGAACTGAATCCGCTTCTGCACGCGCTCGACCGCGTGCTGTATCTCGGTAGCGGCGTCGCCGCGCTCGGCACCGTCGATGAAGTCATTACGCGGCCGGTGCTGTCGCGTCTCTATGGCTCACCGATCGACGTGATGCGCGTGAATGGCCGCATCTTCGTGATGTCGGGCGACGTCGAAGTCGAAAAACACGACCACGAACACGAACACGACGAGAACGGCGGCCATAGCCACTCGCACGGCCATTCACATTCGCACGACCACGGTGGCGCACACAGCCACTCACACCAGCACGACTCACGCGACGGACATAAGCACGATGTTTGAATACGATTTCATGGTGAACGCGTTCGCAGCGTCGGGGATCGTCGCGGTGCTGGCAGGCGTGGTGGGCTATTTTCTGGTGATGCGTGGACAGACTTTCGCCGGTCACGCGCTCTCGCACGTCGGCTTCACCGGCGCGACCGGGGCTGTGCTAATCGGCATCTCGCCGATCTGGGGGATGATCGGTTTCACGCTGGCGGCAGGCGTCGGGATGGGCGCGCTCGGCGAGAAACTGGCCGGACGCGATGTGGCGATCGGCGTGATCCTGTCGCTGTCGCTCGGCTTCGGCTTGCTGTTCCTGCACTTCTTCACCGCGTACGCGACCCAGGTCACCGCGCTGCTGTTCGGCAACGTGCTCGGCGTGAATGCGTCGACACTCGGCGTGCTGGCGGCGTTGGGCGTCATCAGTTTGCTGGCGCTCGCCGCGATCATGCGGCCGTTGCTGTTTGCTTCGCTGCAGCCGGAATTGGCCGAGGCCAAGGGCGTATCGTTGCGCAGGGTGTCGGTGCTGTTTCTGTCGATTGCCGCGCTCGCCGTGGCGGCGTGCACGCAGATTGTCGGCGTGTTGCTGGTGTTCACGCTGATGGTCGGGCCGGCCGCCGCCGCGCAAAACGTGACGACGCGGCTCTCGACCGGTCTCGTGCTCGCCGCCGTGTTCGCCCTGGTGCAGGCGTGGCTCGGTCTCACGCTGGCGTTCTATACCGACTGGCCGACGAGCTTCTGGATCACCGTGCTGTCGGCGATGGTGTATGGCGGGAGTTTGCTAAGGCGGCGTTGAAGCGGCATTGAAGCGGCGGCTGGCGGCAACACTTTGCGTGCCGCCGCCATCGCCCTGCGAATTTCAACCGAGCAGCACCTTCGCGTGATGCGCGATGTGATCCTCGATGAACGTCGTGATGAAGTAATACCCGTGGTCGTAGCCAGCATGACGACGCAAGGTCAGCGGCTGACCCGCGGCCTCGCAGGCAGCTTCGAACACATCCGGGTTCAGCTGCTCGGCGAGGAACTGATCCGCCAGCCCCTGATCGATCAGAATCCCCTCAGCGAACTTGCGCTTCGCGTGGGCGACCAGCTCGCTCGAGTCATACTGCCTCCACGCTTCACGGTCTTCGCCCAGATACCCGCTGAACGCCTTCACGCCCCAGGGGCACTGTGAAGGCGCGGCGATCGGCGCGAACGCCGACACCGACCGATAGATCTCCGGATTGCGCAGCGCCAGCATCAACGCGCCATGGCCACCCATCGAATGCCCGAAGATGCCCAGACGTCCACCGTCCACCGGCAGATTCGCGAGCACTGTTTCGCGCAGTTCGTCGCGCACATACGAGTACATCCGATAGTGCTTCGCCCACGGCTGCTGCGTCGCGTTGACGTAAAAGCCCGCGCCCACGCCGAAGTCCCACGCCGCGCTTTCGCCCGGCACGCCCGCACCGCGCGGACTGGTGTCCGGCGCAATCAGCGCGATGCCGTGCTGCGCCGCGAAGCGCTGCGCGCCCGCCTTGACCGGAAAGGTTTCTTCCGTGCAGGTCAGCCCGGCGAGATAGAACAGCGCGGGCACGTTCGCGTTGGCCTGCAAAGCCTGCGGCGGCAGATACACCGAGAAGCGCATCGGCAGACCGACGGTCTGCGAGTCGTGCCGGTAGATCCGCTGCTCGCCGCCATGGCAGGCATGCGACGACAATAGTTCAAGCATCGAGATGCTCCTTTCTGTGCCGGGTCAGTGACGTATTAATGACGTATCAGCGCCGCATTAGTACAGCACGACCGAGCGGATCGACTCACCCTTCTTCATCAGATCGAAGCCTTCGTTGATGCGCTCAAGCGGCAGACGGTGCGTGATCAGGTCGTCGATATTGATCTTGCCTTCCATGTACCAGTCGACGATCTTCGGCACGTCCGTGCGGCCACGTGCGCCGCCGAATGCCGAGCCCTTCCACTCGCGGCCCGTCACCAGCTGGAACGGACGCGTGCTGATCTCTTCGCCCGCCGCCGCTACGCCGATGATGAACGACTGGCCCCAACCCTTGTGCGTGCATTCCAGCGCCTGACGCATCACCTTGGTGTTGCCGATGCATTCGAATGAGTAGTCCGCGCCGCCATCGGTGAGTTGGACGATATGGTCGACCACGTTCTCGACTTCATTCGGGTTGATGAAGTGGGTCATGCCGAATTTCTTTGCCAGTTCAACGCGGCCCGGGTTGATATCGACTCCGATGATCTTGTCCGCGCCGACCATCTTCGCGCCCTGGATCACATTCAGGCCGATGCCGCCGAGACCAAACACCACCACGTTCGCGCCTGCCTCGACCTTCGCCGAATACACGACAGCGCCGACGCCCGTCGTCACACCGCAGCCGATGTAGCAGATCTTGTCGAACGGCGCGTCTTCACGCACCTTCGCGACCGCGATTTCCGGCACGACGATGTAGTTCGAAAACGTGGACGTGCCCATGTAATGAAACAGCGGCTTGCCGTCCAGCGAGAAACGCGACGTGGCATCGGGCATCAGGCCCTTGCCTTGCGTCGAACGGATCGCCTGACAAAGGTTGGTCTTGCGCGACAGACAGAATTTGCACTGACGGCATTCCGGCGTGTACAGCGGAATGACGTGGTCGCCCTTCTTCAATGTGCCGACGCCCGGGCCCACATCGACGATCACGCCCGCGCCTTCGTGGCCGAGAATCGCCGGGAAGATGCCTTCCGGATCGGCGCCGGAGAGCGTGTAGTAGTCGGTGTGGCAGATACCCGTCGCTTTCACTTCAATCAGGACTTCACCGGCACGCGGACCTTCCAGATCCACTTCTTCGATCGTCAACGGGGCGCCGGCTTTCCATGCGATTGCTGCTTTGGTTTTCATCGTGAATGCTCCTGTGAGTCGGTGAATGCCTGGCGCGTCGCGGTGAGATATCGCGCGGCGTGCCGGTGTCGCGGTTCGCGGTTCGCTGTTCCGCGGTTAATTCGTGTGCCGGACCGGGGACGGACAGTGTCGTTGCCGCCCGGCATCGTTCGCCGGCCTATACCTTAGCGTGCGAAAGCCGTCATGGTATTGCAAAGTGCGTCGCGGCATTGTCTGTAGCTGACATCGCGTTGTTCAACGACGCGGCGTTTCGCCGAACCATGATTCGACGCGGCCATACAGATCGAGAAAGCGCGCATAACGTTCGGCGAGTGCTGCATCTCCTTGCGGTCCGGCAACGCGCGTCGCGCCCGGCGCAAGCGCGGCGAGGTCGCTCGCGTGCCAATGCCCGCTGGCCAATCCACCGAGGATTGCCGCGCCACGCGGCGCCGCGTTGGGGCAGTCGACGGCATGGAGTTCGACGTTTAACGCGTCGGCGAGCAGTTGCCTCCAGCGCGCATCGACTGAACCGCCGCCCGCGAGTTTCAAGGTCGTCACCGTCGCACCGCTCGCGCGGATTGCGTCGAGGCCTGCACGCAGCGAGAACGCGACACCCTCGAATGCGGCGCGCATCATCGTGCCGCGCGTGTGGTCGAGCGCGAGGCCAAGCCAGCCGCCACGCGCGGAAGGATTGAGCCACGGGGTGCGCTCGCCGGTGAGATACGGCAGAAAAGTCAGGCCTGCTGCTGCGCTGGAGATAGTGCTCGTTGCGTCACCGAGAGCACTGCCATAGACGTTGCCCACGGCATGCGCGGGCGCATTGCCTTCGGCGCCGCCGGAAGTCTTGCCGAACGCAGCGCTTGGCGCACCGCCGAGCGCATCGCCAAACGCTTCGCGATAAGCATCAACCCATTCATACGACAACCAGCCCCGCACGCGTTCGAGCGCGACGCCGACGTTTTGCATCGCCGCCATCCGATACCAGTGATCGCTCGCGGCCCGATAGCGATGCAGGCCTTTTACCGCTTGCGGTGCGTGCTCGGCGAGCACGACGATTTGTCCACCCGTGCCGGTGGTGAGCAACGCGTCGCCATCGCTCGCGAGACCACTGCCAAGCGCCGCGCATGGCGTATCGGCGGCACCGATCGCGAGCACGATGCCGGCACGCAGACCCAGCTCCTGCGCGGCTTCCGTCGACAGAATGCCACCCGCCGCGTAGGACGGCGCAAGCGGCGCAAACCATTCATGCGGCAATTCGAGCCGCTCGAGCAGCGCCTGATCCCACACACCCGCGGGATCGGCAAGCGCAGTCGCGCAGGCGTCGGAGGGATCGGTTGCAACCGCGCCACCCAACGCGACGCGCAACCAATCCTTCGGTTGCAGCGCCCAGCGCGTCTTGCGCGCGGACTGCGGTTCGTTCTGCACGATCCAGCGCAACAAAGGACCGGCCATGCCTGGCGCAACCGGATTCGGCTGCGGCGCGGGCCACTGATCGAGCAGATCCAGCGCACGCGTGTCGGGCCAGAGCATCGCCGGGCGCACGGCTTCGCCATCGGCGTCGATCAATACGACACCATGCATCTGCCCGGAGAAACCGATTGCTTGCACGTCACGACGCAACCCGGCAGGCAAACGCCCCGCCGCTTCGCATAGCGCGCGCCACCAGGTTTGCACCGAAATTTCGGCCCATCCGGGATGCGGTGTTTCGAGTGCATACGCGACACTCGCCGCGGCCTGCTCGCGACCATTTCGGTCGACGATTGCAACTTTAAGAGAGCCAGTGCCGAGGTCGATGCCAAGAAAACTCATGGGCGATAGGACGTCAATTTGAGCTTAGGGACAAGCACGCGAAAGGTGCCTGGAACGGCGTATTTTCCGTCACCGCTGCGCGGTTGCCGAAGCGCGCCCGAATGCGCGCTGAAAACCCGGAATCGCGGGTTAACCCCGCCACGCCGCGAGCCGCACGAAAACAGCACTATGCGTCGAGCGAGATACACCTCATTGATTTTCACACATATCCCGTAAGCACGGGCGCGCGCGACGTCTGAGCGCCCATCGCCGCTGCAAGGGGCTAACGGCCGATTTGTGCGGCCCACGCATTTCTTTTGCCTTTCAAACAGCCCTCATCCATATCGTCACCGGGAATGCCGGAATAGGCCCCAGTGGTCTTGTTGCAGCTTTTCGTTCCGCATACCTTGGAGTCATCCCAAAACGAGATGGTGGAGAGAGACAAAATGCAATCGAACACGGTTCACCCGTGCGACGAGCGACTGCCCGCGGGCCAGTTGCTGACGCTCGGCATTCAGCACGTTTTGGTGATGTACGCAGGCGCAGTTGCGGTGCCGCTGATCATCGGCGCGGCGCTGAAATTGCCGAAAGACCAGATCGCGTTCCTGATTAGCGCCGACCTGTTTTCCTGCGGCATCGCCACGCTGATTCAGACCCTTGGTCTGTGGATCTTCGGCATCCGTCTGCCGGTCATCATGGGCTGCACGTTCGCGGCTGTCGGTCCGATGGTCGCGATCGGCACCAACCCTTCGCTCGGTATTCTCGACATCTTCGGCTCGACAATCGCGGCCGGTGTCATCGGCATCCTTCTCGCGCCAGCGGTCGGCAAGCTGCTGCGCTTTTTCCCACCGGTGGTGATCGGCGTGGTGATCTCGGTGATCGGCCTCTCGCTGATGGAAGTGGGCATCAACTGGGCGGCCGGTGGTGTAGGCAACCCTGACTACGGCAATCCGGTCTATCTCGGCCTGTCGCTCCTCGTGTTGATGCTGATCCTGCTGATCAACAAATTCGCCAAGGGCTTCCTCGCCAATATCTCGGTGCTGCTCGGCATCGTTGCGGGTTTCATCATCGCGCTGGCGCTCGGCCGCGTGAACATGGACGGCGTCACGCACGCACCGTGGGTTGGCATCGTGATGCCGTTCCACTTCGGCCTGCCGCATTTCGATCCGCTCGCAATCGCGACGATGGTCACCGTGATGTTCGTCACCTTCATCGAGTCGACTGGCATGTTCCTCGCCGTCGGCGACATGGTCGATCGTCCGGTGGATCAGAAGACGCTGGTGCGCGGTCTGCGCGTGGACGGTCTGGGTACGCTGATCGGCGGCATCTTCAACTCGTTCCCGCATACCTCGTTCTCGCAGAACGTCGGCCTGATCGGCGTGACGGGCGTGAAGAGCCGCTTTGTCTGCGCGATGGGCGGCGTGATCCTGGTGCTGCTGGGCCTGTTCCCGAAGATGGCGCAAGTGGTGGCTTCGGTGCCGGCATTCGTTCTCGGCGGTGCGGGCATCGTGATGTTCGGCATGGTCGCGGCGAACGGCATCAAGGTGCTGGCCAAGGTCGACTTCGTGAAGAACCATCACAACCTGTTCATCGTTGCAGTGAGCATCGGCATGGGTCTGGTGCCGGTGGTGTCGCCGCAATTCTTCTCGAAGCTGCCGCCTGCGCTCTCGCCGCTGTTGCATAGCGGGATTTTGCTGGCGTCTGTATCGGCGGTCGTGCTGAACCTGATCTTCAACGGTGTGAAGAGCGAGAAGAAGGCGCAGTGCGAAATTCGCAAGGCCGGACATGATTTCGACGGACGCGGTGGTAATGAACCGCCAGCCGACGACATGCTGCGTGCGGTGGATGCGCACTGAGCAGCTGACTGCAAGCCACGCCGCGCGATAGAGGTCGCGCCGAGCGCGGGTGCTAAGTTGAGTTGAATTGAGTTGGGTTGCTCCGATCAGATCTGATCGGAGCAATAAAAAAGCCACGGTCTGCCGTGGCTTTTTTATTGCCGGCTGCGCAGGACGGCTTCCTTGAAACAGAAACCCTTCGTGCGCGCCGGCTGCTACTGGACTGAAACCGGCCCAACCAGCCGACTCAGTCCTCCGACTCAACCCGCAGTCGCGGCCGAAGCCGCCACCGGCGCACTCGCCGCACCGTAATCGACCGGTGCATCGGCCGGACGCGGCTGCTCGCCGGCCCGTTCGATCCAGCCGCCGCCGAGTGCCTGGTACAGCGTGACCAGGTTCTGCAGACGCTGCATGCGCGCGGTCACCAGCAACTGCTGCGCCGTGTACAAATCGGTCTGCGCGGTCAGCACCGACAGATAGCTGTCGACACCGTTCTTATAACGCAGGTCCGACAGATCCAGCCGGCGCTGTTCGGCAAAGGTATTGCGCTCGAGCGCCTGAATCTGCTGATCGTACGTGCCGCGTGCCGCCAGTGCGTCCGCCACTTCGCGGAAGGCCGTCTGGATCGCCTTCTCATACGTGGCGATCTGGATGTTCTTCTGCACGGTAGCGAGGTCGAGATTGGCCTTGTTCTGGCCGCCTTCGAAAATCGGCAAGGTGATCGACGGCGCGAAGCTCCATGCCGCCGAACCCGGCTTGAACAGACCGCCGAGCGTCGGACTCAGCGTGCCGAAGCTGCCGGTCAGCGAGACCTTCGGGAAGAACGCTGCCCGCGCCGCGCCGATGTTCGCGTTGGCCGCGAGCAGATTCTCCTCGGCCTCCATGATGTCCGGACGACGTGTCAGCAGATCGGACGGCAGGCCCGCCGGAACATCCGTCAGCAGGTTCTGATTGTCCAACGTCATACCCGGTGGCAGATCGTCCGGCAACGGCTCGCCGAGCAGCAGCACGAGCGCGTTATCCGCCTGAGCCCGCAGACGCGCCTGCGACTGCAGGTTGGCGTTCGCCTGCTCGACCACCGTCTGCGACTGCCGCAGATCCAGTTCCGAACCCGTGCCGTTGTCGAACTGCAGCTTGGTGATGCGGTACGACTCCTCCGCGGTCTTCAATGTGTTCTGCGTCACCTTCAGCAGATCGTCGAGCTCGAGCACCGTCATGTACTGATTCGCCACCTGCGAGACCAGCGCGATTTCCGCGGCCTTGCGCGCCTGAGCGGTAGCGAGGTACTGAGCCAACGCCTGATCCTTCAGGCTTTGAATCCGCCCGAAGAAGTCGATTTCCCAGGACGCGTTCAGACCCACCGAGTACGTGTTGCTGATCGTGAGACCCGTAGACGTCAGGTCTTTCGGCGTGCGCTGCTTGCTTTGCGACGCCGCGGCATCCAGCGTCGGGAACAGCGCCGCACGAGCGATCTGGTACTGCGCCTGCGATGCCTGGATATTCAGCACCGACACGCGCAGATCGCGGTTGTTCTTCAGCGCGATTTCGATCAGTCGCTGCAAACGCGCATCGGCGAAGAAATCACGCCAACCGATATCGGCGGCCGCCTGGCCGTTCGCGGTCCGCGAGGCGCCAGCCGCGCCCGGCTGCGTGTCGTACACGCCGCCGGTCGGGAAGGTCGCCGTCACGGGCTCATCCGGGCGATGGTACTTCGGCGCCATCGTGCAACCCGCGGCGAACAGCGCAACCGCCACTGCAATCAAAGAGTGTTTTTGCATCTCAATGTCCGTCCTTGCCCGAGCCATTGCCAGCGGACCCGCCACCTTGCGGATCATGCGGGTGGTGCTGGTTGTAGTGTGCGAGCGCCTCATCCGGGTCTTCCTTCTCGCCGCCGAACTTCGCGCGGATCACGACGAAGAACATCGGGATCATGAAAATCGCGAGGAAGGTCGCCGTCAACATCCCGCCGATCACGCCAGTACCGATTGCGTGCTGGCTGGCCGAGCCCGCGCCGTTGCTGATCGCGAGCGGCATCACGCCGAGAATGAACGCGAGCGAGGTCATCAGAATCGGACGCAACCGCAGACGCGCTGCTTCCAGCGCGGCCTCGATCGGCCCCATTCCTTCACCCTGCTGCAACTCGCGGGCGAATTCCACGATCAGAATCGCGTTCTTCGCCGACAGCCCCACCGTGGTCAACAGACCCACCTGGAAGAACACGTCGTTCTCGAGCCCGCGCAGCGTAGCGGCCAGCAGTGCGCCGATCACGCCAAGCGGCACCACCATGATCACCGAGAACGGGATCGACCAGCTTTCATACAGCGCCGCGAGACACAGGAACACGACCAGGATCGAGATGCCGTACAGAATCGGCGCCTGCGAACCGGACTGGCGTTCCTGCAACGACAAGCCCGTCCATTCGTAGCCGATACCCGCCGGCAGCTTCGCCACGAGTGCTTCCATGGCTGTCATGGCCTGACCGGTCGATTTGCCCGGTGCAGCCGCGCCCTGGATTTCCACCGCCGAAATGCCGTTGTAGCGCTCGAGCTTCGGCGAACCGTAGGACCACGTACCGCTCGCGAACGATGAGAACGGCACCATGCTGCCGGCCGTATTGCGCACGTACCAGGCGTTCAGGTCTTCCGGTTTCATCCGGAACGGTGCGTCGCCTTGCAGATACACCTTCTTGATCCGGCCATCGGTATCGAGGAAGTTGTTCACGTACTGCGACGCCCATGCGATCGAGAACGTCTGGTCGATCACCGACAGCGACACGCCAAGCGCGGAAGCCTTCTCGTGGTCGATGTTCACCGTGAACTGCGGCGTATCGTTCAGGCCGTTCGGACGCACCTGAGCCAGCGTCGGATCTTTCGCGGCCATGCCCAACAGCATGTTGCGAGCCTGCATCAGCTTCTCGTGACCGATACCGGCGCGATCCTGCAACTCGAAGTCGAAGCCGGCAGCCGTGCCGAGTTCGGGAATCGACGGCGGATTCACCGGATACACCAGCGCGTTCTTGTAGCTCGAGAAGTGCATGAAGAGGCGGCCAACCAGCGCCTGCACCTTCTGATCCGAGTGCTGACGCACCGCGTAGTCCTTCATCCGCACGAACACGAGACCCGCGTTCTGACCGCGGCCGGCAAAGCTGAAGCCGTTCACCGTGAAGGTCGATTCGACAATGCCCTTTTCGGTGTTGAGCAGGTAGTCGGACACGTCCTTCAGCGCATGCGCCGTGGTTTCCTGCGTCGAGCCGGACGGCGTTTGCACCAGCACGAACATCGTGCCCTGGTCTTCGTCAGGCAGGAACGACTTCGGCAACTTCACGAACAGCAGGCCGACCGCGAAGATCACCACCATGTAGATGATCAGCCAACGGCCCGAGCGCTTGATCACGTGGTGAACGCCCGAGTGATACTTGTCGCGGCTCTTGTTGAACGTGCGGTTGAACCAGCCGAAGAAGCCGGTGGTTTTTTCCTGATGGCCCTTTTCGATCGGCTTGAGAATCGTCGCGCACAGCGCCGGCGTCAGAATCAACGCGACCAGCACGGACAGCACCATCGCCGCCACGATCGTCAGCGAGAACTGCCGGTAAATGGCCCCGACCGAACCGCCCGAGAACGCCACCGGCACGAACACCGCCGACAGTACGAGCGCCACGCCGACCAGCGCGCCGGTAATCTGGTCCATCGCCTTGCGGGTCGCATCTCGAGGCGATAAACCCTCCTCCTGCATCACCCGCTCGACGTTTTCCACCACCACGATCGCATCGTCCACCAGCAAGCCGATCGCCAGCACGAGCCCGAACATGGACAGCGTGTTGATCGAGAAGCCCACGACACCCATGACCGCGAACGTGCCCAGCAGCACAACCGGCACGGCGATCGTCGGGATCAGCGTGGCGCGCAGGTTCTGCAGGAACAGGTACATGACCAGGAACACCAGCACGATACCTTCGAGCAGCGTCTTGACCACTTCTTCGATCGACAGGCGCACGAACGGCGTGGTGTCGTACGGATACTGCACGACGAGGCCGTGCGGGAAGTACTTCGACAGTTCGGCGACCTTCGCGCGCACTGCCTTGGCCGTAGCCAGCGCATTCGCGCCGGTGGCGAGCTGAATACCGAAGCCTGCTGTCGGCTGACCGTTGTACTTGGTGTCGAAGTTGTAGTTTTCGCCACCGAGTTCGATACGGGCCACGTCCTTGATACGGACTTGCGAACCGTCCGTATTCACCTTCAGCAGCACGTTGCCGAACTGTTCAGGCGTATTGAGCAGCGTGGCTTCCGTGATGGTTGCCTGCAGCACCTGCCCCGGCACCGACGGCGTGCCGCCGAGCGAGCCGCCCGCGACCTGCACGTTCTGCGCCGTCAACGCCGTCTGCACATCTACCGGCGTCAAACCGAAGTTGGTCAGCTTGTTCGCGTCCAGCCAGATCCGCATGGCGTACTGCGAGCCGAACAGCGTCACCGTGCCCACACCGTCGATCCGGCTGACCGGATCCTGAATGTTCGACGCGACGTAGTTCGCCAGGTCGTACTTGTTCATGCTGCCGTCTTCGGACACGAACGCCATCACCAGCAAGAAGCTGCTGCTCGACTTCGTGACCTTGGTGCCCAACTGCTGCACGGCTTGCGGCAACAGCGGCGTGGCGAGCTGCAGCTTGTTCTGCACCTGCACCTGCGCGATGTCAGGATTGGTGCCGGCTGCGAACGTCAGCGTGATGGTTGCCGTACCCGAGTCGTCCGATGTGGACGACAGATACAGCAAGTGGTCGAGGCCACTCATCTGCTGCTCGATCACCTGCGTGACGGTGTTTTCCACCGTCTTCGCCGAAGCACCCGGGTACGTTGCGCTGATCTGCACGGCCGGCGGCGCGATGGTCGGGTATTGCGCGATCGGCAATGTAAACACCGACGCGATACCCGCGAGCATCAGAATAATGGCGATCACCCATGCAAAAATCGGGCGATCGATAAAGAACTTTGCCATGAAGCGGGCTCCCTGTTATTACGCGCCCGATGCAGCAGAAGCGGGTTTAGCCGTCTGCGTCGCACCGCTGGCGGCCGGCGCACCCTGAGCGGATGCGTCGGAAGCGGGTGTGGCGGGAAGTTGCGCGGCAACGGCCTTGACCTGCGCGCCCGGGCGGACCTTGTCGGTACCCTGGACAATCACGCGGTCGCCTGCCTTCAGGCCGCTTTCCACCACCCAGTTCGAACCGTACGTGCCCGCAGTGACGAGCTGACGCAATTCGACCTTGTTCTCGGCGTTCACGACGAGCGCGGTCGGCTGGCCCTTCTGGTCATGCGTGATGCCGACTTGCGGCACGACGAGAGCGTTGTCGTTAATGCCTTCCTCGATCTTCGCGCGCACGAACATACCCGGCAGCAGCACCTTGTCCGTGTTCTTGAAGATCGCGCGCACCGTCACCGAGCCGGTGGTCTGGTCGACCGTCACGTCGGTGAACTGCAGCTTGCCCTTTTCCGAATAGGTGCGGCCGTCTTCGAGAATCAGCGAGACCTTGGCGGCGTCCGGACCGCTCGTCTTCAGGCGCCCTTCCTGCACTTCGCGGCGCAGCTTCAGACCGTCGAGGCTGGATTGCGTCAGATCCACGTAGACCGGGTCGAGTTGCTGGACCGTTGCCAGCAGCGTGGCGGCGCTCGCCTGCACATACGCGCCCGGCGTGACTTGCGACACGCCGATCTGGCCGGTCACCGGCGAGGTCACGTCGGTGTAGCCGAGGTTGATCTGCGCCGTGTCGACCGCTGCCTTGCCGGCTGCCACGTCAGCCGCGGCCTGGCCTGCAGAGGCCACCGCGTTGTCGTAGTCCTGCTTGCTGACCGCATTGGCGGCCACCAGCACCTTGTAGCGGTTGGCTTGCGCGGTAGTCGACGCGAGGTTGGCCTGGGCCTTCGCCAGCGTTGCCTTCGCGTTGTTCAACGTCGCGATGTAGGGCGCCGGGTCGATCTTGTACAGACGCTGACCGGCCTTGACCTCGCCACCTTCCGTGAATTCGCGGCGCAGCACAATGCCGTCGACCCGTGCACGCACTTGCGCGACGAGGAAGGCACTGGTGCGGCCGGGCAATTCGGTGACGACGGGCACAGCCGTCGGCTGGACGGTGACAACGCCGACTTCAGGCGTTTGTTGCGGCGGGGCAGATTGTTTTGGTCCGCACGCTGCCAGCAATACGGCAGCCGTCGCGGCACTGATTAAGCGGAATGGAACCCGTTCGACGCGCATGGAGCGACCTCTGTCAAAGACTGAGAATGAAAAAGTGCGCGCATCCCTACCCCGGGGACGACAGCGCACACATGCGTCTTGCGACGCGTGACCGGAAGCCCGTGGATGCAAACCGCACCTGCAGGGGCATCCTGAGAGAAATGCGCCATACCGGGGAAATGCCGCACGGCGCCGCCCGTCGGGGCACGGCGCAAGAGCGTTTTGAAAGGCAACAGTGACGGATATTAACCGGTCGTCACGGCTTGGGCTATCCGATCGTGGGATGCTATTATATATACATCCACGAATGCATGTAAAAGTGCGTTTAGTTCTTTGCAGGCAGGGGGCCTGCAAGATCGCTTCGTAAATTGCTTAACCGCAGACAGATTGTCATCGAGCGTACTTAAAAGCGCCCGGGAAAACCCCACAATCAGGGCAGGTCACCACAATATGGTCAGAAGAACCAAAGAAGAGGCGCAGGAGACGCGCAACAGCATTCTCGACGCGGCCGAACGGGTTTTCTTCGAGAAGGGTGTATCGCGCACGTCGCTTGCCGACATCGCGCAGGCCGCCGGCGTCACGCGCGGCGCAATCTATTGGCATTTCGCGCACAAAAGCGATCTGTTTACTGAAATGTTCGACCGCGTGCTGCTGCCGCTGGACGAACTCAAGGCCGCCTCGCAAGACCCCAATGAGCCCGACCCGCTCGGGCGCCTGATGGAAATCTGCACGGTCTGCCTGCGTGACACCGCCAACGACCCGCGCCGCCGGCGGGTGTTCGACATCCTGTTTCTGAAGTGCGAGCTGGTAGAAGAGATGGGACCGGTGATGATCCGCTATCAGACCAATATGCGCGAAGGGCTGAAGAAGATCGAAGGCGGTTTGCGCAATGCGATCTCCAAAGGCCAATTGCCCGCCGATCTCGACACGAAGACGGCAGCGGCGATGGTGCACGCGTTCGTTAGTGGCTCGCTGCGCGATATGCTGTTCCTGCCGGATGCGACTGATTTCGGCAAGCATGGGGAGCAGATGGTCGCTGGGATGTTCGATGCGCTGCTGCTGAGTCCGGCGTTACGCACCGGGAATCGGACGGCACCAGCCGCCCGTTTGCCCGGTCAGACTAGCTAGATACTTACGCGGTGACCCGACGCGCCCGCGCCGTCTGATTCGACGTGTAGATATTGCCGCGTTCGAGCGGCGCCCCACCCTGCACCGTAGCGATCCACTGCTCCGTACTCGCTACCGCCGCGAAGTTCGACTGCAGGACCACGCTGAAGACCCGATGAATCTCCTCCGCGCTCGCAAAGCCCGCACTGTTCTCATAGGGCAGCGAGCCGGTTGCGTCGTGCAGAAACTCGACGGCAAATCCCGCGTGGTATGCGTGGTTGATCGTCGACGCGTCGCAGTTGTGCGTCATGTAACCGACGACCGTCAGCGTGTCGACCTGTTGCGCGGCCAGCCAGTCGGCGAGATCAGTACTGGCAAAGGCGCTCGCCCGCGACTTCTCAATGTAGTGATCATGCGCCCGCCCACCCACCACCGGATGCAGTTCGGCGCGTTCGCTGCCGCGCGCGAACACCGGCGAGCCGGCCGGCGCGAGATGTTGCACGACCACCACCGGCACGCCGGCGGCACGGGCCGCATCCATCGCCCGGCCGATGTTGGCGAGCGAGGTTTGCACATCCGGGAATTCGATCGGCAGATCGCCGGTAACGTATTCGTTCTGCACATCGATGACGATCAGCGCGCGGCGGGGTGCGGTCATGGCAAGACTCCTGTCGGTTAAGCAGTTAGGGCTCGCGCTGCGCGGCCCGGATGGGCTTTCTGCAGACAGCGGCGATGACTGAATTGTTCGTCAGCCGCCATTTCGCCGATAGCGACCCGAATGACAATCTTCGCTAGAATCGGGCCATCGTTGGATCATCGTTAAATGTCACGGGGCGATTGCGAATGAAGGCTACATCCACCTCTTCTACCGCCGGACGCGACGACGCGCCCCGCCACATCGTCGCGGTCGTCGCGTTCGACGGCATCAGCCCGTTCCATCTTTCAGTACCGTGCGTAGTGTTCGGCGAAGACCGCAGCAACGGCGGCTTGCCCGATTTCGACTTTCGCGTCTGCGCTAGCGAACCCGGCGCGCTGACCACCACCGCCGGCTTCTCGATCGCGGTCACGCATGGGCTCGAAGCACTCGCCGACGCGGATACGATCATCGTGCCGAGCTGGCGCGATCCGGACGAGACGCCGCCCGCCGCCCTGCTCGACGCACTGCGCGCAGCCCATGCACGCGGTGCCCAGCTGGTCGGGCTGTGCCTAGGCGCCTTCGTGCTGGCCGCCGCAGGCATTCTCGACGAGCGGCCGGCATCGACCCACTGGGCATGGGCGGATGACTTCGCGCGCCGCTATCCGCGCGTGCGGCTCGATCCTGACGTGCTCTATGTCGACGACGGCAACGTGCTGACCTCGGCCGGCACCGCCGCCGGCCTCGACTGCTGCCTGCATGTGCTGCGCAAGATGTGCGGCGCGCAGGCGGCGAACTATGTCGCGCGCCGGCTGGTGGTGCCGCCGCATCGGCAAGGCGGCCAGGCGCAATTCATCCAGCAACCGGTCGCGCCTAACGTGCGCGGCGACCGCCTCTCTTGCCTGCTCGACTGGGTAAGCGGGAATCTGGATGCGCCGCATACGCTCGACACGCTAGCCGAACGCGCGTTGATGAGCCGCCGTACGTTTACGCGGCGCTTCCGGCTCGCCACCGGCACGACCGTCGGCGCATGGCTGCTGGCGCAGCGGCTCGGCCGCGCTCAACAGTTGCTGGAAAGCACGGATGAGTCCGTGGAAGCGATCGCGGGGATTGCGGGATTCGGCTCGACTGCCTCGCTACGGCAGCATTTCGCGGAGGCGTTCCGCACCTCGCCATCCGCGTGGCGGCGGGAGTTCCGCGGCGTGTGAGCGCGGGTGAGACCGGCAAAAGCGGTTCGAGCACTCAAGGACCGCAAGTGCCGTGTGGTCGACGGCGTTTCGTAGTCACCCACCAGGATTTCGTAGTCGCGCTGGTACAACAGCGGTGCGCCAAGCGGCGCCGTCACTGTTCGCTAATCCAGCGCGCCACATACAACAGCAGCGCCACCAGAAAAATCATCACTGCCCACGCCCAGTTCGGCACCACGTGCGGATTGGGCTCGCGATGCGAAACCCCATGCGACACACCGTGGGCCGCCCCATGCGATGCGCTCGCCGCTCGCCCCGTCAGCGCATTGCCGTGATCCACGCGCGTGCGCCGGGCAATCCCGCCGAGGTTAATCGGCCGCAGAAACACGTGCTGCCGACGCGTCGCCGAGCCACGTGCACGGTTCGGTCCTTGCCCATGCTTGGCGCGAACAACGGCGCCGAATTCGTCGAAAAAATCGTCGGCCAGTTGATGCAGTGCGTTTTCGAGCTGGCGCGTGGGCAGTTCGGCGAGCGGCCCGGACGAGGTCGCCCAGATCGTGTAGTCGATCCGCGTGCCGCGCTCCCTGCCGACGCCATGCGAGCCATCGTCCGCGCGCAATCTCACTTCGATCTGCCCGCGTAACGAGCCGATGCCCTCGGCTCGCGCCTTGAAGTTGATGGTGCGGCGCTGCGCGTCCGCCGGTCCGGAATCCTGCCCGGCTACGTGGGCGCG
Source organism: Paraburkholderia nemoris (assembly GCF_905221015.1). Lineage (NCBI taxonomy): Bacteria > Pseudomonadati > Pseudomonadota > Betaproteobacteria > Burkholderiales > Burkholderiaceae > Paraburkholderia > Paraburkholderia nemoris. Next base: position 52,212 of record NZ_CAJNBO010000012.1, read on the forward strand.
CGCTTCGTAACGCGCGCGCAAGGGTCCGAGCGGCACGGTCATGGTGAGCGCGTATTCACCGTGGCCAAGCCGTGTGAACGACTCGCAGTTGTCGAGGCTGGCACGCAACAAGGCGAGGTCCTGCAACGCGTCCCAAACGTCGGACGGCGCAAGCGGAATCCGTAACGCGTCGTTCAGCTCCATGGCAGCCTCCCCGATGAACGCGCGACAGCCGGTCAGGACGTCTGATCGATGCGGTCGACGCGCGATGCGTAAAACGCGAGATACCCTTTTATTTGTAGCGCCGGTTCAAGCGGCGTCTCATAGCTCCAGACGGCGTTTTCGATCAGACCGTCTTCGGTGCGCAGATGATAGTACGAGGCATCGCCCTTGAACGGGCAGTGCGATGTATGGGTGGAGCGTTCGAGGCGTGCCATGTTGACATCGCTGCGCGGAAAATAGAACACGTCCGGCAGGCCGGTTTCGGTGAGTGTCAGGCCGGCCTGGGTATCGGCCATCGTCACGCCGCCGTGAATCACGCGCACCCGATGGTTGTTGCCGCTGATGGCGATGGCATGCCCGCCGGTGCTCGCGCCGGCGCCGGGGCTTCCGTGAGGTGTCAAGGCATCGCTCATGTCTCGGCTCCGTGATGGGATGTAACCCGGGACGCAACTCGGGGTGCAGCTCGGGTATGCGGTCGTGCAACAAAAAAGCCACGGGGTGCACCCGTGGCTTCATTATCGGCCAAAGTTCAGCCAATTGCGCGGCCTTCCTGAATGCCGCCGGGGTGTGTTCTCCGGCGCCGCTCAGAGAGGCGAGCCGCTTATTGCATATTCCAGTAGAACGCGGCCTTGGCCGTGCCCTTGGCCGGAATTGTCACCGCCTTGGTCTGGTCATTATCCTTGTATTGCGCGTGCACGGTGTAGCGGCCCGGGCGCAGCTTGACCAGCATATACGGCCCACGCGAGGTGGCGGTCAGCACATTGCCGTCGTGCGCGTCAACGATCCGCACGTGGATGTCGGCGAGAAAGTCGGAGCCGGGGCCGGTGAACCGCATCGACAGCGGCCACTGGCTTTGCGCCTGCTGCAGCGCTTTCGATTCGTCGAGGCCGACACCGCCCGACACGAACGAGACATCGCCCTGGTGCTGGATCTGCGGCAGGCCGCCACCGTTGGCGTTGCCCGCGCTGCTTTCGTCGGCGGTCGAGCCGCCCGTTACGTCACTAGCCTGTGCATAAGCGCCGCCCGCCAGACCGAGCGTGAGCGCTGCGCAGACCGCGGCGGCTACGATCCTTCGCTGATTGCGTTGGGTTTTCATCGGTTCGCTCCTTCTTAAGGTCCTTGTCATCCGGAATCCCTCGGAGGGTCCAGATCAAGGCAGACGCAAGCTGCGTGCCCGCCATCAGTTCGCGTCGTATGGAAACGGCCGCTGTGCCACGCCATGCGGCGCAGAGCGACCTGCTTTGCAGCTTTGACTTTGATACAGCTTTGAGTCATCGCTTTGAAACAGGTGAAAAAATGCCGGTCCGTACGCAGTAAGTGCAAGGACCGGCAAGCATTACTTCAATGCGATCAATGACCGTTTAGCCGAGATCGACCGGCACGAAGATCTGCGCGTTATCGCGTTGGATCAGCAACGCGATGCTGTTGCCCGCGCCGGCGATCATCTGCTTCAACTGATCGACGCTCGTGACCGGCCGGCCATTGACTGCCAGAATCACGTCGCCCGGCTGGATCCCGGCGCTTTCAGCCGCGCCGCCCGATTGCTGCACCAGCAAACCGTGCGACACCGACGCGCCGCTCTTCTCTTCCGGCGTCAGCGGCCGCACCGCCACGCCGAGACGGCCTTGCAACTGGGCCGGCTGATCGGCCTTGTCCGACGCCACCTTGGCATCCGACAACGAACCGATCGTCACCTTCAGGTCTTTGGTCGCCTTGTCGCGCCACACCTGCACAGTGGCCGAGCTACCCGGCGCGAGACCCGCGACCTGCGACGGCAGATCCGACGAGTCGCTAACCGGCTCGCCATTCACCGACAGAATCACGTCGCCCGGTTGCAGATCACCCTTGGCGGCGGGGCCGCCCGGATCGACCGAGCTGACGAGCGCGCCCTGCGGCTTCTGCATGCCGAACGAATCGGCCAGCGTCTGGTTCATGCCCTGTACCGCGACGCCGAGACGTCCGCGGCTCACATGGCCGGTCTTGACGATGTCGTCCTTGACCTTGATCGCCTCATTGATCGGGATCGCGAACGAAAGGCCCTGGAAGCCGCCCGTCTGCGAATAGATCATCGAGTTGATGCCGATCACTTCGCCTTGCAGATTGAACAGCGGGCCGCCCGAGTTACCCGGGTTCACCGGCACGTCGGTCTGGATAAACGGCGTGTAGTTCTCGTTCGGCAGCGAGCGCGACTTCGCGCTGATGATGCCCGAGGTCACCGTGTTGTCGAAACCGTAAGGCGAGCCGATCGCGACCACCCACTGGCCGACCTTGCTCTGACGCGGATCGCCGATCTTCACGGTCGGCAGGCTGCTCGCGTCGATCTTCAGCACGGCGACGTCGGACTGCTTGTCGGCGCCGACCACTTTCGCCTTGAATTCACGCTTGTCGGTGAGCTTCACGGTGACGACGTTCGCGCCGTCCACCACGTGGGCGTTGGTCAGGATGTAGCCGTCACTGCTGACGATGAATCCCGAGCCGAGGCTCGCGCTCGGCTGATCGGACGCATCGCCGCCGTCGCCGCCTTGCATGCCCGGCATGCCGCCGAAGAAGTGTTTGTAGAACTGATAGAAGGGATCGCTCGGATCGATCGGCAACTGGTTGCCGCCGTTGGCGCCATTACCGCCGTTACCGCGCAAGGCCGTTTGCTTGACCACGTGCTTCGCGCTGATATTGACCACGGCCGGGCCGTAGGTTTCGACCAGACCCGAGAAGTCGGGAATGCCGGTTTTCGCCGCGGCTTCAGCAGGCATCATCGCGGCCTGCGCCGGCGTGATCACCTGCGGCGCGGGCACGTCGCGATGCCCCGCCACATAGCCGGCGGAGAGCGCCACGGCGACAGCCACTGCAACAGCGCTGCGGGACAAGGTTTTCGCGTTCATCGTGTACTCCTGACTGGGAGAAAGAGGCTTTGGAATGAGATGAAGCGTACGTGGCATCGCTTAAAAGAGTCTTAAGCAGCGCCAGATCGCTTCAAGCCAATTGTTGAGGCTTGTTTAAGCCTCGTTTAAGCCGCGTTCAAACCATGTTCGAGCACTTTACGAACGGAAAGCCTCGCCCTCAGAAACGCACGTCGACCTGCAAACCACCTGTCGCCGATTCGTCGAGTTTCACTGCCGCATGGTGTTGCGTGGCGATGCGGCGCACGATCGCGAGGCCGAGGCCGCTGCCCGCCACATCGGTGCGCACCCGGTTCGCGCTGGCGCCGGCCCGGTAGAAGCGATCGAACACGCGCTCGCGTTCGGCCGGCTCGATGCCCGGTCCGCTATCTGCAATCCGCACCACCGGATGCCCTTCTTCGACGTGCAGACTGACGTCGACACGGCCGCCTCGTGGCGTGTATTTGGTTGCGTTATCAACGAGGTTGTTGAACATGACCCGCAGCGCATCGGCGTCGCCGGTCACCGTGGCGGGCTCGCTCGCCTCGATGCCGAGATCGACACCGCGGTTCTGCGCAAGCGGTGCGTACGCCACCACGCAGTCTTGCAGCAGCGCGCGCAAATCGATCGCGTTCGTCGCGGCGACGCCGTCCGGCTCCGAACGCGCGAGCGCCAGCAATTGCTCGGCAAGACGTGTGGCGCGCGTGACGCCCGCCTGCAAATCGGCCAGCGCTTCGCTGCGCGCGGTGTCGTCTTTCGCGCGAGCCACCAGCTGCGACTGGATCTGCACGGCGGCAAGCGGCGTGCGCAATTCGTGCGCGGCATCGGCGACGAATGCTTTCTGAATATCGAGCGCAGTGGCGAGCCGTTCGAGCAGGCCGTTCAACGCGCGCACGAGCGGTTGCACTTCGAGCGGCAGACGCTGATCGGGCAAGGGATCGAGCGCCTCGGGGTGACGCGCGTCGAGCGCGCTGGTCACGCGCCGCAACGGCCGCAGCCCGCGTCCGACGATCACCCACACCGCCAGCCCCAACAGCGGCAGCAGCACGATCAACGGCCACAAAGTCCGCAACGCCACATTCGCCGCCAGCCGGTTGCGCACCGAAACCGGCTGCGCCAGTTGCACGACGTTATCGCCGACGATCGCGCCGTACACACGCCAATCTCCGCGTTCCGTGTGCTCGGTTGAAAAACCGAGTTCGGCGCGCGGCGCGAGCGGCGCACGCGGGCGCGAGTAGTACATCAGCACGCCGTTGCGATTCCAGATTTGCAGCACGATGCCTTCGTCGCCAGTGTCGCGCGAACCGAGCACCTGGGAGAACGGTTCCGACGGCAGCGCCGCGGCGATCTGCTCCAACTGGTAATCGAACAGTTCGTTGGCTTCAGCAAGCGCTTGCCGGTAAATCAGCCAACCCGCAATGCCGACGCCGAGCAACACCAGCGCCAGCAGCCAGAACAACAATTGACGGCGAATCGAACGCATCGGCTCAGGCGTCCTTGGCGATCATGTAGCCAAGACCGCGCACGTTGCGGATCAGATCCGCGCCGAGCTTCTTGCGCAGCGCGTGGATGTAGACCTCGACCGTATTGCTGCCGATTTCCTCGCCCCAACCGTACATTTTTTCTTCGAGCTGGCTCTTTGAAAGCACTGCGCCGGGCCGTGCGATCAACGCTTCGAGCAGGGCGAATTCACGCGCCGACAACGCCACCGGCGCGCCGTCGAGCGTGACTTGATGCGAGGCCGGATCGAGCGTCAGATTGCCGTGGCGAATCGTCGAATCGCTGCGGCCCGATTGGCGGCGGATCAGCGCGCGCATGCGGGCGCCGAGTTCGTCGAGATCGAAAGGTTTGACGAGGTAGTCGTCCGCGCCGGCATCGAGGCCTTTGACGCGATCGGCAACCGCGTCGCGCGCGGTGACGATCAGCACCGGAATGGCCTGGCCCTTGGCGCGCAGCGTGCGCAGCACGTCGAGCCCGTCGCGTTTGGGCAGGCCGAGATCGAGCAGCACCAGATCGTAAGGTTGGCTGGCCGCGGCGCTGAGCGCCGCCTCGCCGTCTTCCACCCAGTCGACCGCGAAGCCTTCACCGCGTAGCGCCTTGCGTACGCCTTCGGCGATCATCCGGTCGTCTTCGACAAGCAATATGCGCATGGTTGGTACGGTCCCGAAACATTTGATGATGCCGCATTCTAGCGCCCAGCCCTAGCGTGCGCGCCACGCGACGCTTTTTCACCGCAGCGTGGCGGCATGTCTCTACAATGGGCGCTTTGCGTCGCGCCGCGGTTTTCCGCGCGCCACGCAATGCTTCGACACACTCTGGATTGCCGCGCGCCGCCGCGCCCCGAAATCTTGCCTCCTCGCCTGTCCATGACGCACGCTTTTTTGCCCGCTTTTTTGCACTCTCTCGCACGCCGTGTAGCGCTGCGTCCGCTGTCTTCTTGTGTTGCCGACTCTCTGCCTCGCCGGTTCGTACCGCGCACCGCAGCGTTGCTGCTCACCTGCGCCGCGCTCGGCAGCGGCGGCGCGGTGCTGCCGCTTACCGCACAGGCGCGCGTCAAGACCACGCATCCAAGCGTCAACGTCACCACGGTGCTGCCGCAGCCGGTGATGCTCGGCCTGCAGCGCGCGCACGTGCCCTTGTCATCAATCAGCGTCGTGGTCGAGAAAGTGGGCGACCGCACGCCGATCCTCGCCTTGAACGCCGGCAAGCCGATGATGCCCGCCTCGACGATGAAACTCGTCACCACCTACTCCGGCCTGTCGATCCTCGGCCCGGAGTATCGCTGGCGCACGAGCGCCTACGCGGACGGCACGCTCGACGCCAACGGCGTGCTGCACGGCAATCTGTACATTCAGGGCACGGGCGATCCGAAACTCGTGCCCGAAGAACTGATCGACCTCGTGCAGAAGATCCACAAGGCGGGGATCAATGGCATCGACGGTGCGCTGGTGCTCGACAAGCGCTATTTCGACGCCTCCACGCGCGATCTGCCGCCGTTCGACGACGACACCACTGCGCCGTACAACGTCGGCCCCGATCCGCTGCTGTACGCCTTCAAATCGCTGTCGTTCACGCTGACGCCTTCGCCGGACGGCAGCGTCGCCATCGACGTGCTGCCCGCGCTCTCGCAGCTGCAGATCGACAATCAGATGCACGCCGTCAACAGTCCGTGCCGCGGCGACGCCGCCTCCGTCTCGCCCACCGTCACGCCGCAGCCGAACGGCACCGTGGTGGCGTCGTTCGACGGCGATTACTCGGTGCGCTGCGGCCCGCGCACGATCAACGTCGCGGTGCTCGATCACTCCGCGTTCTTCGCGGGCGGTTTCCTCGCCCTGTGGCAGCAAACCGGCGGCACCTTCAGCGGCGCAACCCGCGAAGGCCCGGTGCCGGTCGGCGCGCGCCTCGTCGCCACGCACCAGGGACCGATGCTCTCCGACATCGTGCGCGACATCAACAAGTTCAGTAACAACACGATGGCGCGCAACCTGTTCCTGACGATCGGCGCCACGGAAGAAAAAGGGCCCGCCACGCCCGCGAAATCCGCGCGCGCCATCGAGGACTTTCTGCGCCGCGACAGCGTCGACATGCAATACCTGACGCTCGACAACGGCTCGGGCCTGTCGCGCGACGAGCACGTTACCGCGCTCTCGCTCGCCGATCTGCTGCAGCGGGCCAATGCGAGCCCGGTCGCCCAGGTGTTCGTGGAGTCGCTGCCGATTGCGGGCGTCGACGGCACGATGCGCAACCGCTTGACCAACCAGGGCGCGGGCGGCAACGCGCACATCAAGACCGGCACCCTGCGCGACGTGCGTGCGATCGCCGGTTATGTGGCCTCAGCGGATGGCAACAGCTACGTGGTAGTGAGCCTGATCAACGACCCGCATTCGGAGGCCGCGCGCGCCGCGCACGACGCCTTGCTCGAATGGGTCTATCAGGGACCGTCCCAAGGATTCACGAAGGTCTCCGACCCCGTCGCCGAACCGCGCGTCAGCAAGCCCAGGAAAAACCCGCACAAGCGCGGCGCCCATTGAGGATTCCTTCTATAGAACCCACGCGCGGCAATGCGCCCAAGCGTGTACGCTGTCGGGCAGTGTTTGAGGCGCGCGTAAAACGTTATGCGTAGCGCACGAGCCACGCAGCCGTTACGAAAGCGTGGCCCAATCAAACGATAACGACAACGTCCGCTGCGGCAAGCGCAGCGGCAAGGGACCGCGGAGGAAGACACGATGCAATTCGATGCCGAATTGCTGCTGCTCGCCATGGCGCCAGTCTTTCTCGCATGCATTGGCTGGGAGGCGTGGCACCTGCGGCGTACGCGCCCAGGCGCGCAGCTCTATAGCTGGCGCGACACGTTTTGCAACGCCGCGCTCGCGCTGATGCAGCAAGCCGCCGACAAGCTCGCGTGGCTCGTGATCATCCCCGTCTATGCATTTTTCTACGATCACTATCGCGTCTATACGTGGCAGGCGAGCTGGGTGTCGTTCGTCGTGCTGTTCGTTGCTCAGGATCTGCTCTATTACTGGTTTCACCGGTGCAGCCACCGCGTGCGCTGGCTGTGGGCCGCGCATGTCGTGCATCACTCGTCGGAGCGGATGAATTTTTCGACCGCCTTCCGCCAGAGCCTGATGTATCCGATTGCCGGCATGTGGCTGTTCTGGATTCCGCTCGCCGTGTTCGGCTTTCCGCCGAAGCAGATCGTCGCGATCGTGCTGATCAATCTCGGCTTCCAGTTTTTCGTGCACACGCAGGCGATCGGCAAACTCGGCTGGCTCGAATACGTGTTCAACACGCCGTCGATTCACCGCGTGCATCACGCGCGCAACGACCGTTATATCGACCGCAACTATGCCGGCGTGCTGGTGATCTGGGATCGCCTGTTCGGCAGCTATGTCGAGGAAGATCCGCGCGAAGCTCCGGTGTACGGCATCGTCGAACCGCTTCACACCTATAACCCGCTGAAGGCGACGTTTCATGAGTGGGCGTCGATGGCCGCCGATTTCGTGAGCGTGCGAGGCTGGCGCAACAAGTTGCGCGCGCTGTTCGCACCGCCCGCATGGGCCGCGGCTTATCACGCGGGCCGCGCTGCGGGTGCGGGTGCCGCTGCCGCGGCTTCCAGCGGCGCTACCAGCATTGAAGATAAGCATACGGCCGCGTTTCAAACACCGCGCAGGCCGTAGAAGATTCTGTAAGCTGTCGTCATGCCGCCGACGCGGTGGGCGCTGCCTGCAACACATGGCATAAGGGCCACACATACGAGGAGATGTAGTCAACATGAAACAAACAGCATCGAGGAAACGCAATTTCGTCCGCGTCACGCAGATCGCCATCGCCAGTGCGGCGTTTGCACTGCTCGCGGCTTGTGGCGGCGGCAGCGATAACAACAGCAGTTCGAGCAGCAGCACGCCGGCAGGTGGCGTGAAATTGCAGGTCGTTTCGTTTGGCGACAGCTTGTCCGATGTCGGCACGTACGCGCCGGTGATTCAGTCGAGCTTCGGCGGCGGCCGCTTCACGACGAACCCGGGTGAAGTGTGGGCCCAGAAGGTCGCGGAGTACTACGGCGGCACGTTGACCGCTGCGTATGTGGGCGGCTTCGGTCAACCGCTGGTTGCGACGGGCGGGCTCGGTTACGCGCAAGGCGGCTCGGATGTCGTGAACGCCCAGGGCGAAGGCTGGGCACCGAACAACGCGGCGGCTACAACCGTGCCGGTGGTGACCCAGGTGGCGAACTACCTGGGCGCGCATACGAGCTTCAACGCGAACCAGCTCGTGCTGGTGAACGGCGGCGCGAACGATATCTTCCAGTTCGCTGGGACCACCGCCAACCTGACCGCGCTCGCCACCGCGCTGCAGACGCAATATCCGCTGCTCGTACAGGCCGGCAAACTGCCGAACACGCAGGCAGGTCAGGTACAGTTCATCGCCGGCTACCTGCAGCAGCTGGCCAACCCCCAGATCGCGACAGCCGCCACGCAGCTCGCCGCGCAAATCCAGACCATCGTCAACTCGGGTGCGACCCACGTGGTGGTGTCGACGGTGCCGGACATCGGCAATACGCCGCAAGGCGTTCAGGCCAACGCAGCCTCGCCTGGTGCGGCTGCGCTCCTGTCGGGGATTACCGCGGCGTATAACGGCATTCTGGTCCAAACCATGACGTCCCTCGGCCTGCTGGGCACGGGCAAGGTCATCGTGGCCGACGCGTTCACGTGGATTGATCAGCAGTTGCCGAACTACCAGGCGCTGGGCTTCACGGTCTCCAACACTGGTACGGCGTGTAACCTGACGTCGATGGTGACCAACGCAACCGCGTACGCCACCGCCAATCCGAGCGCAACGAACGGGCTGACGCCGGCACAGTATGGCGCCCAGTTCGGCTCGTCGCTGTTCTGCTCACCGCAGACTTACACGGTGGCTGGCGCTGACCAGACCTACATGTTCGCGGATCTGGTGCATCCGAGCACGCACTTGCACGCCTTGTTCGCGCAGTACGTTCAGCAGCAGATCGCGGCCACGGGCTTGGGGAAATAAGTTGAGGGTTGCCGCGTAGCGGCAGCAGGATGTGAGTTCTGCGAACGCCCGGCTTGCTGGTCAAGCCGGGCGTTTTTTATTTATGTTTGTTGCGCGCGGCATAGTGGTTGAGACGACAGGTTGCCGCAACGGATTGTGGCGGCGCCGGTTAGCAAGCCGTACCAACCATGCAGTTCCTACCCTTGCGCTTCGAATGCAGCCGCGGCCCGGCCGAGCCGATCGTTCACAGCGATCCACTCGATCGTGTCCGGCAACTTCTCGATGAGAATCCGGCTCACATCCGCGCGATCGAGTGCCCTTAGCAGGCCATACAACTCGCGCGCATAAACATGCGGATCTTCAGGCGCGGCAATGAAATGCACGCCCTCGGCATGAGCCCACTCGCCTGCGCGGGAAGCACGGGCCACCAAGGCCACGCGTTCATCGCTCTGACGCGCCGCGAGCAAAATCTGCAACGCATCAAAAGGCAGCAAGGCCAACGGCGTGCGCGGCGCATAGTGCGCCTTTAACGTCCCCGAAGCGCGCGGTGCCGTGGCATCCGAACCGTCGGGCAGGCGTGGCGCCTCGCCGAGCACGTCGGCGATATCCTGCGGCGTTACGCGACCGGGCCTCAACAGCGCCGGAAATCCGCGTGACAAATCCAGAATCGTCGATTCGATCCCAACGTCGGATGCTCCGCCGTCCAGTACATGAATCGCACTGCCGAACTCGTCGCGCACGTGTTGCGCCGTAGTCGGGCTCACATGACCAAAACGATTCGCCGACGGCGCAGCCACGCCTCCATGTCCGCCGCGCAACGCACTGAACGCTTCAAGCAAAGCTTGGGCAACCGGATGTGACGGGCAGCGCAAACCCACCGAATCCTGGCCACCGCTGACAGCTGCATTGATCCGCTCGGCACGCTTCAGGATCAACGTGAGCGGCCCTGGCCAGAACGCATCGATCAAACGCTGCGCTTCCGCCGGCAAATGCTCGACCCAGTAGTTCGGATCGCCCTGCGGCGCCAGATGCACGATCACCGGATGATTCGCCGGCCTGCCCTTCGCCGCGTAAATACGAGCGACCGCGTCCGGACTTTCGGCGTCGCCGCCGAGTCCATAGACCGTCTCCGTGGGGAACGCAACGAGGCCGCCCGCGTCGAGCAGCGCGGCAGCGTGTTCGATCTGCTCGGCGCTCACAGGCAAGGCGCTTGCAGCGCCCCCATCGGCAGGTTTGCTTTGATCCGGCATGATGCTCACGTCAGCCCGTGATGATATGCAGGAGCCGCGCGCAATCGCGCGCCGACGTGCGGGCTTCTTCAAGTGTCGCCGCCGTGAAGTTCACGTGGCCCATCTTGCGGCCGCAACGTGCTTCTTCCTTGCCGTACAGATGCAAACGCGCCGCCGGCATCGCGGCGACTTCGTGCCACGGCGGCGTGACCGCGGCGCCCTTCGGGCCGCCTGGGAACCAGACGTCGCCGAGGATGTTCAGCATCACCGCCGGCGAATGCTGGCGCGTGTCGCCAAGCGGCATGCCGGTCATGGCGCGGACTTGCTGTTCGAACTGGCTGGTCGCGCAGGCGTCGACGGTGTAATGGCCGGAGTTATGCGGACGCGGCGCCATTTCGTTGGCGACCAGCGACCCGTCTTCGAGAATGAAGAACTCGACGCACAGCACGCCGACATAGCCGAGCTTGTCCGCAATTTGCAGCGCGGCCTGCTGTGCTTGCTGGACCAGCGTCGGGCTTGCATCCGGCGCAGGCACGATGGTGTGCGACAGCACGCCGTCGCGATGCGTATTCTGCGCCAGCGGATACACCACCGACGCGCCGCTCGCCGCGCGCGCGATCAGCGCGGACACTTCGAACTTCAGCGGCAAGCGCTTTTCCAGCACGCACGGAACGCCCGCGAGCGACGCATGCGCCTCGCGTACTTCCTCGGCGTTGCGCACACGGATTTGACCTTTGCCGTCGTAGCCCATGCGTGCAGTTTTCAGAATGCCGGGCAGCACCGCTTCGAGCTTCGCGTCGTCGAGCGCGGCCAGCGCGTCCGACGATTCGATCACCACGTGCGGCGCCACGGTCACGCCTGACGACGCGATAAAACGCTTCTCGGCGATCCGGTCCTGGGCGACGGCGACGCAACGGCCGGCCGGGCTCACGAAGGTGGTTTTCGCCATGAAATCGAGGCTCGCCGCCGGCACATTCTCGAATTCGGTAGACACCGCCGCGCACAGCCGCGCGAGTTCAGTGAGCGACGCTTCGTCGTCGTAAGCCGCCCGGATATGGCGGTCGGCAACTGTGCCCGCGGGACTGGTTTCGTCCGGGTCGAGCACGGCGACGCGATAGCCCATTGCCTGAGCGGCAAAACAGAACATGCGGCCGAGCTGGCCGCCACCGACCATGCCAAGCCATGCGCCGGGCAGAATCGGTGAAACCGGTGTGTTGTCTGGGTTCATCTTAGTGGTCGGTCGCGGCCGGGTGCTGCATTCATGCAATCGCAGCACCTGGCCGGGGGTCAGACAGGGGGACGTCTAAAAGCAATCAGCCTTGGCGCTTACAGCGCCGGCAGCACCATTGCGTGGGCCGCTTCGTTCTGGCGCACGCGGAACGCAGCCAGCTTTTCCGCATACTCGGCGCTCGTGCCGCTCAGAATCGACACCGCGAACAACGCCGCATTCGCCGCGCCCGCTTCGCCGATTGCAAACGTGGCGACCGGCACGCCTTTGGGCATCTGCACGATGGAGTGCAACGAATCGACGCCCTTCAGATACTTGCTCGCCACCGGCACGCCGAGCACCGGCACCGTGGTCTTGGCGGCCAGCATGCCCGGCAGATGCGCCGCGCCGCCCGCACCCGCGATGATCGCGCGAATGCCGCGCTCACGCGCGCTCTCGGCATACGCAAACATCTCGTCGGGCATCCGGTGCGCGGACACGACCTTGGCCTCATACGGCACGCCGAATTCCTGCAGAATCGCGACGGCGTTCTTCATCACTTCCCAGTCGGAACTGGAACCCATCAGCACACCGACAACCGGCGCGCCATGCGTATGGGCAGTTTGTGCTTCACTCATGGTACGGCTTTCCTTGTTTCTTGAGAGCGCCCCTACCTGTCGCTTCGCGCCAGCCCCCCGAGGGGGGTGAGCAAACTTGGGGGCGGCCCTGCGTTTTCTCACGCTATGCAGATATAACCAGGTAAGCGTACTTAAGCGAGCTTGTGTCCGGTCAGGCGTTCGAGCGCTTCCTGATACTTCTCGCCCGTCTTCGTGACCACGTCGTCCGGCAGCTTCGGTGCGGGCGGCTCTTTCTTCCACGGTTGGGTTTCGAGCCAGTCGCGCACGAACTGCTTGTCGAACGACGGCGGGTTGGTGCCGACCTGGTATTGGTCAGCCGGCCAGAAACGCGACGAGTCGGCAGTCAGCGCCTCGTCCATCAGATACAGCTGGCCGTGGTTGTCCAGACCGAATTCGAACTTCGTATCCGCGATGATGATGCCGCGCGTTGCAGCATAGTCAGCGGCTTCCTTGTACAGCTTGATCGAGATGTCGCGGATCGTGGCCGACAGTTCGGTGCCGATGCGGCGTTCCATCTCGTTGTACGTGATGTTCTCGTCGTGGTGGCCCATTTCGGCCTTGGCTGCCGGCGTGAAAATCGGCTCGGGCAGTTTTTGTGCGTTTTGCAGGCCCGGCGGCAGTTCCACACCGCAGACCGACCCGGTTGCCTGGTAGTCTTTCCAGCCGCTGCCGGCCAGATAGCCTCGCACCACCGCTTCGACGAGGATCGGCTCGAGGCGCTTCACCACTACCGCGCGGCCCTTGACCTGCTCGACTTCGTCAGCCGCGACCACTGATTCGGGCGCCACACCCGTGAGGTGATTCGGCACCACATGCTTGAGCTTCTCGAACCAGAAGTTCGCCATTTCGTTGAGCACGCGGCCCTTATTCGGAATCGGCTCGCCCATGATGACGTCGAACGCCGACAGACGGTCGGTCGTGACAATCAGCAACTGGTCGTTGCCCACCGCATAGTTGTCGCGGACTTTACCGCGGCCGAGCAGCGGCAGCGAGTGGAGCGTGGATTCGTAAAGGGTAGACATCGTCGTGGTTCGCTAAAAGTGGGGCAAAAAGTATGACCGGAACAAAAGGGAAACGCCGTTCCCCGGATGATGCGGGAACGGCGATCGGACGACAACCTGGCCAATCGGCCAGATGTAGAGCCTGCTTATAGCTTAGCGGACGACTTGCGCGAGCTCGCCCGATTTGTACTTCTCCGCGATTTTATCAAGCGAAACCGGCTTGATCTTGCCGGCCTGGCCTTCGCAGCCGAATTGCGTGAAACGCTCGAGACAGATCTTCATCGCGGCTTCGCGCGCCGGCTTCAGGTAGTCGCGCGGATCGAACTTGCCCGGATTGGTCGCCATGTAGCGGCGGATCGCACCGGTGATCGCCAGACGCAGGTCGGTGTCGATATTGACCTTGCGCACGCCGTTCTTGATGCCTTCCTGAATTTCCTCGACCGGCACGCCGTAGGTTTCCTTCATGTCGCCGCCGAATTCGCGGATTTCCGCGAGCAGTTCCTGCGGCACCGACGACGAACCGTGCATCACCAGGTGGGTATTCGGAATGCGCTGGTGAATTTCCTTGATGCGTTGGATCGACAGGATGTCGCCCGTGGGCTTCTTGCTGAACTTGTACGCGCCGTGCGACGTACCGATCGCGATCGCCAGCGCGTCGCATTGCGTCAGCTTGACGAAGTCGGCAGCCTGCTCCGGGTCGGTCAGCAGTTGCTCGCGGGTCATCGTGCCTTCCGCGCCGTGGCCGTCTTCCTTGTCGCCCTTCATGGTTTCCAGCGAACCGAGCACGCCCAGTTCCGCTTCCACCGTGATGCCGATCGAATGCGCCGCTTCAACCACCTTGCGCGAGACTTCGACATTGTATTCGTACGAAGCGACCGTCTTGCCGTCGGCTTCGAGCGAACCGTCCATCATCACGCTGGTGAAACCGCTGCGGATCGCCGCCATGCAGACCGCCGGCGACTGGCCGTGATCCTGGTGCATCACGACCGGAATATGCGGGTACGACTCGACCGCGGCTTCGATCAGGTGGCGCAGGAACGGCTCGCCCGCGTACTTACGCGCACCGGCGGACGCCTGCATGATGACCGGGGCGTTGACCTTGTCCGCTGCGAACATGATCGCCTGCACCTGCTCCAGGTTGTTCACGTTGAATGCCGGAATGCCATAACCGTTTTCGGCGGCATGGTCCAGCAGTTGACGCATTGATACGAGAGGCATGCTTAACTCCTTAGATTGAAACGAATTCTGTGCCGTCGGCATCTTTTGGGGCGATTTTATCGCGAAGCAAGCTGCATACCCGTTCACACATTCCCTAAAGCGCGTCACCTGCGGACCTTTACCGCACGCGCGATTGGAGTCTGTGCGCCGCCTCTCGCGGGGCATAACAGCCTGCTTCGCTCAATCAAGCCTGTGCGCCGATCGAGCAGTCTTCGGTCTACACCGAATCAATACGGCTCACCAACGCGCACGATCTTCAGTGTATTCGTACCGCCTGCCTGACCCATCGGCTCGCCGACGGTCAGCACCACCATGTCGCCGCGCGATGCGTAGCCCTTGCCGACCACGGTTTCCAGCGCCTGCTGCAACGCGGTGTCGCGGTCGGTGCTGGTGTCCAGATGCAGCGACGTAACGTTGCGGTAGATCGCCATCGCCCGTTCGCTGCCGACACGCGGCGTGAGAGCAAAAATCGGGACATGCGTCCAGTGACGCGACATCCACAGCGCGGTCGAACCCGATTCGGTCAACGCCACAATCGCCTTCGCGCCCAGGTGGAACGCCGTGAACAGCGCGCCCATGGCGATGGACTGGTCGATTCGCGTAAACGTGCGGTCGAGGAAATCCTTATCCAGCTCCGACTGCTCCGACTTCTCAGCTTCGAGGCAGATCGCGGCCATCGTCTCGATGGTCTGCACCGGGTACTTGCCGGCTGCAGATTCGGCCGACAACATCACCGCGTCCGTACCGTCCAGCACCGCGTTGGCGACGTCCGACACTTCGGCGCGGGTCGGCACCGGCGCGTAGATCATCGATTCCATCATCTGGGTCGCGGTGATCACGAACTTGTTCGATTCGCGGGCCATACGAATCATGCGCTTTTGCAGCGCAGGAACTGCGGCATTGCCCACTTCCACGGCCAGGTCACCGCGCGCAACCATGATGCCGTCCGATGCGTCGAGGATGCCTTGCAGCGCCGGAATCGCTTCCGCCCGCTCGATCTTCGCGATCATCTTCGGCTTGATGCCATAGGGTGCACCCGCGATGTTCGCGAGCTGGCGGGCCATTTCCATGTCGGTGGCGTTCTTGGGGAACGATACCGCGACGAAATCCACACCGATCGACATCGCCGTGCGGATGTCTTCCATGTCCTTGGCGGTCAGGGCCGGCGCAGTCAGACCACCGCCCTGGCGGTTGATGCCCTTGTTGTTCGACAGATCGCCGCCGACCTTCACGGTGGTGTGGATCTCGCTGCCGAGCACGCGCACGACGTCCAGCACGATCAGGCCGTCGTTGAGCAACAGCACGTCGCCCGGTTTCAGGTCGCGCGGCAGGTCTTTGTAGTCGAGGCCGACGCGATCGTCGTTGCCGAGTTCGCACTCGGCGTCGAGGACGAACGGGCTGCCGGCAACCAGCGTGGTCTTGCCGTTTTCGAATTTGCCGACCCGAATCTTCGGGCCTTGCAGGTCAGCCATGATGGCAACTTCACGGCCGGCCTGGCGGGCCGCCTCGCGCACGAAATCGGCGCGCTGGCGGTGGTCGTCGGCCGTGCCGTGCGAGAAATTGAGCCGCACCACGTCGGCGCCTGCCTGAATCATTTGCAGCAGGATTTCCGGCGTACTGGAAGCCGGTCCGATGGTAGCGACAATCTTGGTGGCGCGATGCATGAGTCTCCTCGTCTGGGTGGGATCGCTGGAATGAGCGCTGCGAGTCGGATGCGGAGGCTGCGCACCGAAGGGTGCTGCTGGGGGCTGCGCGCCGGTTGAAACCAGCGTCGCTTTATGGGGTGAAGCGGTGTTCGATACCGGCACGGGGCGCGCCGGTGAGGGGGCGAGCGTAATCTCGTCGTCCGGGAGTTCTGCGGGCGAGTGGGCGGCTTGTCCGGTGGACAATTCCGCTGCCTCGCCGGCAGTGGTCAACTCCGCAAGCGCGAGAGACAACTCGGATTCCTG
Source organism: Paraburkholderia nemoris (assembly GCF_905221015.1). Classification (NCBI taxonomy): domain Bacteria; kingdom Pseudomonadati; phylum Pseudomonadota; class Betaproteobacteria; order Burkholderiales; family Burkholderiaceae; genus Paraburkholderia; species Paraburkholderia nemoris. Next base: position 69,035 of record NZ_CAJNBO010000012.1, read on the forward strand.
CTGCTGCGGGACCGCGGCTTCAGCCACGGCCGTTGTGGCGGCGGAGCGCGCTTCGCGCTCCCCTGCCGTTGCTGCTGCGGTGTTGCGCGGCTTGCCGCCGCGCGCTTTTGCAGACTTCGCTGAGGGGGAGCGCGTCACCACGTTAAGCCCGCGATTCCAGAACTGCGACAGCGGGTAGTGTCTTGCCCTCGAGGAACTCGAGGAAGGCGCCACCGCCCGTCGAGATGTAGCTGACCTTGTCGTGGATGCCGTACTTGGCAATCGCCGCGAGCGTGTCGCCGCCGCCTGCAATCGAGAACGCCGACGATTTGGCGATCGCATCAGCCAGCGTCTTCGTACCGTTGCCGAACTGATCGAATTCGAACACGCCGACCGGACCGTTCCACACGATCGTGCCGGCTTTTTCCAGTTGCGCGGCGAGCACCTTGGCGGTTTCCGGTCCGATGTCGAGGATCATGTCGTCGTCTTGCACGTCGGCGACGGCCTTGACTTCCGCCTTCGCGGTCGGCGAAAACTCTTTCGCCGTCACCACGTCGGTCGGGATCGGCACCGAGGCACCGCGGGCTTTCGCTGCGTCGATGATCGTCTTGGCTTCAGCGACCAGATCGGCTTCGGCGAGCGACTTGCCGATCTTGAGGCCGGCCGCCAGCATGAACGTATTGGCGATGCCGCCGCCCACAATCAACTGATCGACCTTGTCGGCCAGCGACTTCAGAATGGTCAGCTTGGTGGATACCTTCGAGCCGGCGACGATCGCCACCAGCGGACGCTTCGGCGCGCCCAGCGCCTTGCCGAGCGCTTCGAGCTCGGCGGCCAACAGCGGGCCGGCGCAAGCGATCGGCGCGTATTTGGCGATGCCGTGCGTGGTGGCTTCGGCGCGGTGCGCGGTGCCGAATGCGTCATTCACGTAGATGTCGCAGAGCTTCGCCATTTTCTGCGCGAGCTCGTCGGAATCCTTCTTTTCGCCCTTGTTGACGCGGCAATTTTCCAGCAGCACGAGCTGGCCCGGCGCGACGTTCACACCGTTTTCGACCCAGTTGGCGACCAGCGGCACGTCACGGCCAAGCAGTTCAGCGAGGCGCTTCGCGACCGGCGCGAGCGAATCTTCCGGCTTGAACTCGCCTTCGGTCGGACGGCCCAGGTGCGACGTGACCATCACGGCGGCGCCCGCGTCCAGCGCGGCCTTGATCGCCGGCACGGAGGCGCGGATGCGGGTGTCTTCGGTGATGTTGCCTTGATCGTCCTGCGGCACGTTCAGATCGGCGCGGATGAACACGCGTTTGCCGGACAGCTTGCCTTCGGCGATCAGATCGGAGAGACGCAATACCTTGTTCATGGGCGTTTGTGCATGCGAGTTGATGAGAAGGCGGTGGCGGACGACGCGCTGAGCCTTAAGCGCGGCAGACTCCAGCGCTTCGGCACAGCAGCGGCTCCACTGAGTCGGGCGCCGGCGGCAAAGCCGCGGCTGTCGCGCCACGCAGCGGCGCGCTTATCCCGGAAACAGCCATTTTAACTTATCCACACGGCCTTCTGACCCGCAACCAGGCGAATGTCCCGTATTTGAAGAATGTGTCGCGCATGTCGCGCCGCAGCATTTTCGTTCCAATCAATTACATGAAGAGGCGCAAGAGCGTGAACACGGCCATCCCCACCACAATCGTGCCGAGCATGGTGCGCCGCCACATAAACCACGCCAGACCGGACAGCGTCGCGTAAAACTCGTGATTCGAGGGTGCGAACGAGAGCCCCTCCGGCGTCGCCAGCACATCGGGCAGCACGACGGCGGCAAGCGCCGCAGCCGGCGCATAACGCAGCATGCGCTGGACGCGCGCCGGCAAAACCGTGCGCTCGCCGCCGATTAGAAACATCGCGCGTGTCACCGCGGTGACGAAGGTCATGCCGATAATGGACAGCCAGATCTGTAAGGATGTCATTGGGAATCTCCGGCGCTGTTGCGGATGCGGCGCAAGTCGGCACGCTCGACCATTAGATCGGCCGCGCTGCCCGCGATAATCGCCGCAATCACTGCGAGCGGCAGCGCGAGCCGGTACGGCAGGTCGAAAGCGAGCAGCGACACGAGTCCGGCGATGCTGACCGCGACCAGCGTAGAGCGCGTGGCGATCGCCGACACCATGATGGGCAACAGCGCCAGCGTGCCTGCCAGCGCGAGGCCCCAGTTATCCGGAATCAGGCTCGCCAGCAGAATGCCGACGATCGACGAGACCTGCCATGACAGCCAGCTGCACACCGCCATGCCCCAGAAATACGCTTCCTTGCCCGGCACGTAACCGGTCTGGAAGCTCTTCTTCTGGAACAGCAGATAGATCACGTCGCCGTTGAAGTAGCCGAGCACGATGCGGCGCCACATCGGCAGATAGGAAAAATGCGGCGCGAGCCCGGCGCTGAAGATCACGAAACGCGTATTGACCATCGCGGCGGTGAGCAGCACCGTCCAGATCGGCAGCTTGGCGGCCAGCAACGGCAGCACAGCCAGTTGCGACGACCCGGCGTAGCAGAGCAGCGACATGGTGAGCGCCTGCGGCAGCGTGAGCACGGACTTGCTCATGGCGATGCCGGTGACGAGACCCCAGGAGAAGATCGCCATCAGCGTGGGCGAATAGTCGCGCGCGCCCTCTCGAAAGGAACGGCGATCGGTATCTGACAAGCGAGCGGGCATGAGGCGAAACGCGGGCGCCAAGCGTCGGCGCAACGAAGGGAGGTCGGCGCCAGGTCGTCAAGCACCCGCTGGCGCATCCGGATGAATTATGCGTGCGCCGAATTATAGCGCCCGGCATGCGGCCAAATGCCCGTTCCTTGTGCAAAAGACGCTAAAATAACGCTCTTTCACCGCAGCGCTGGAGAATCGCATGTCAATGGCCGATCGCGACGGCAAGATCTGGATGGATGGCAAGCTCATCGACTGGCGCGACGCCAAGATCCACGTGCTGACGCACACGTTGCATTACGGCATGGGCGTTTTCGAAGGCGTACGCGCCTACAAGACGGCTGACGGCGGCACGGCGATTTTCCGCCTCCAGGAGCATACCAAGCGTCTCCTGAATTCGGCCAAGATCTTCCAGATGGACGTGCCGTTCGGTCACGAAACGCTGGCCGCGGCACAGTGCGAAGTGGTCCGTGAAAACAAACTCGAATCCTGCTACCTGCGCCCGATCATCTGGGTCGGCTCGGAAAAGCTCGGCGTGTCGGCCAAGGGCAACACGATCCACGTGGCGATCGCCGCCTGGCCGTGGGGCGCTTACCTCGGCGAAGACGGTATCGCCAAGGGCATCCGCGTGAAGACCTCGTCGTTCACGCGCCATCACGTGAACGTGTCGATGGTCCGCGCCAAGGCGTCGGGCTGGTATGTGAACTCGATCCTCGCCAACCAGGAAGCGATTGCCGACGGTTACGACGAAGCGCTGCTGCTGGACGTAGACGGCTACGTGTCGGAAGGCTCCGGCGAGAACTTCTTCCTCGTGAACAACGGCAAGCTGTACACGCCGGATTTGTCGTCGTGCCTCGACGGCATCACGCGCGACACGATCATCACGCTGGCGCGCGACGCGGGCCTCCAGGTGATCGAAAAGCGCATCACGCGTGACGAGGTCTATACCTGCGACGAAGCGTTCTTCACCGGCACCGCCGCGGAAGTCACGCCGATCCGCGAACTCGACAACCGTACGATCGGCTCCGGCGCACGCGGCCCGATCACCGAGAAGCTGCAATCCGGCTTCTTCGATATCGTGAACGGCAAGAGCGACAAGTACGCGCACTGGCTCACCAAAATCTAACGCACGCTGTGCCGGCCCAAGGCCCCTGGCCTTTACCGGCGCAACGCACGCACCCTGCATACAACGAGAAACTCCTCATGAGCGAAATCAAAGAAATGCCGCTGGTCGAATTGACCGCAAAAGATCTGCCGGCGTACTGCCCGAATCCGGCCATGCCGCGCTGGAGCGCGCACCCGCGCGTCTTTATCGACGTCACGCACGGCGAAGCGAAATGCCCGTACTGCAGCACGCGTTACAAGCTGCGCGACGGCGAAGTGGTCAAGGGTCACTGAACGCAAGCGCTTCGCAGTAAGGCCGCAGCCGCGGCGGGACCGGTCATGCCGGATCCGCGCCGCAAGGCTCGCGGCTTTTCCCTTTTTACCCAATCGAACGCCACGCGCATGGTTCGCGCGGCGCTTCGTTTCGACACCGGACACCCACTCTGATGCGTCGCGCGTTGGTTATCGCACCGAACTGGATCGGTGACGCATTGATGGCGCAGCCGCTGTTTGCGCGCCTCGTGAAATTGCATCCGCGCATCGTGATCGACGCGGTCGCGCCCTCGTGGGTCGCGCCCGTGCTCGAACGCATGCCCGAGATTCGCGACGTCTACGCAACCGACCTCGCGCACGGCAAGCTGCAGATGCTGCGCCGCTGGCAGCTGGCGAGCGACTTGCGCGATGTCGGCTACGACGCGGCCTATGTGCTGCCGAATTCGCTCAAGTCGGCGCTGATTCCGTGGATGGCGGGCATTCCGCTGCGCATCGGCTACACCGGCGAGAGCCGCTACGGCCTGCTGAACGTACGTCATTCGAATCCGCGTAAAGACGAGCGCCCGCCGATGGTCGGCCATTACGCCGCCCTCGCCTACGCGCAAGGCGCCAAGGTCCCCGACGACCTGCCGATGCCGCGGCTCGACGCGGATCTGAATGAAGCGTCGCGGGTATCGGCACGCTTCAATCTGGATACGCGCGTACCGCTGCTGGTGTTCTGCCCGGGTGCCGAGTACGGTCCGGCCAAGCGCTGGCCGCCCGAGCACTTCGCCGCGCTCGCGCAAATCGTCGGCCAGTCGTTCCCCTACACGCAGATCGTCGCGCTCGGCTCGCCGAAAGACGCGCCGCTTGCCCAGGCCATCGCCGAGAAGGCGTCGAACGTGCGTAATCTGTGCGGACAGACCGCGCTGAGCGAGGCTTGCGCACTGATCTCGCGGGCCAACGCGGTCGTCACCAACGATTCCGGCCTGATGCACGTGGCCGCCGCGCTGCGCCGGCCGCTGGTGGCCGTGTACGGTTCGACCGATCCGCGCCACACGCCGCCCTTGTCCGAGCTCGCGAAGGTACAATGGCTTCATCTCGAATGCAGCCCCTGTTTTCAGCGCGAGTGTCCGCTCGGGCATCTGAACTGCCTGAAGCAGTTGAGTGCCGAGCAGGTGTTCGGCGATTTGCGCGGCATGTTGCTTGCGCAACGTTGAACCAGACTGATTCGGCTGATACTTGCACGCAACACCGCACGCCCTGAGCGCGTCGCGTCATGTTCGCGCCTTGCGGCGCGGGCATCCTCGCGCTTAGGTGCGATTGTCCGGTGCTCCGGACTGTCCCGCTGACCGCTGCCCCGCAACCGCGCGCCGCGCACAAGAGACTGACGAGCCATGCCACGTTTTGCCCATATCTTCGAAGCCGCCGCCGATACGCTGAACGCCTACTACCAGGCCATCGCCGAGGTGAATATCGACAGCTTGATGGGCCTGTGGATCGATGAGGAATTCGTCAGTTGCATCTGCGCCGACGGCTCCCATCTGCACGGCCTCGACAGCATTCGCGCCGGCTTGCAAATCCAGCTTGAAACCGCGCCCGTTTCGATTGAACCGCTCGATATTCGCGTCTACGACAGCCTCGGCACCGTCGTCTACGCCATCGCCGAGGCGCACCGCCCGGCCGATCCGAAGGCGGCTCCCGCGATGGTGTTCACCACGTACGTGATGGTCCACGAACGCGGCGAATGGAAAATTGCGCACATTCACGCGAGTCCGATGCCGAACGAGGCCGCCAGTCAGTTCGCGACCAAGATGCGGCATGGCCAGGGGTCATTGCACTGACGCCTGACGTGCGCATTTCGCTCGTTCGGCCTGTTTCACCGGTTCTACCTTTTTTGCTTTGACGCTGGTATGAGCACGCCCCGCAGGAAGTCATCCGTCCAGAACGAATCCCCGATAGGGGATTGGGAGACGGCGCACGATCAATCCGCCTCTACCGGCGCAGCACGCGCCGCGGCGGCGGCTGTCGAGGCCACCGTCGAATTGCTCTACCGCGCGCCGCTCTGGCTGCCGAACCGGCATGTGCAGACCATCGTCCCGGCGCTGTTTGCGCGCCGCCCGGCCATCGCGTTCCGGCGCGAACGCTGGGATACGCCGGATGGCGATTTCATCGATCTCGATTGGGTGGTGCATGACGGCAAGCCTGCCTCAGCGCTCACCCCTGCCACGCCCGCCAGAATTCCCGCAGACTCCGCGCCGTTGTTCGTGCTGTTTCACGGCCTCGAAGGCAGTTCCACGTCGCACTACGCCACCACGTTGATGGCGGCCGCGCGCGAGTACGGCTGGCATGGCGTGGTGCCGCACTTTCGCAGTTGCAGCGGACCGCTGAACCGGTTGCCGCGCTTCTATCATCTTGCCGACAGCAACGAAGTCGACTGGATCCTGCGGCGCTTGCGCGCCACGCATCGCGGGCCGATCGTGGCGGCAGGCGTGTCGCTCGGCGGCAATGTGCTGCTGCGCTGGCTCGGCGAGCGGCGCGAAGATGCATCGCCGGTGCTCTCGGCCGCCGCGGCAATTTCGACGCCGATCGACGTGCACGCCGGCGGCCGTGCGTTGTCGCAGGGCTTCGGCATGATCTACACGCGCAGCTTCCTGAAGACGCTGAAGCAGAAGGCCGAGCAGAAGCTGACGCAGTTTCCGGGGCTATTCGACCGCGATGCGATGCTGGCGAGCCGCACGATGTACGACTTCGACAACGTGGTGACTGCGCCGCTGCACGGCTTTCGCGACACTAACGACTACTGGAGCCGCGCGACCACGCGTCCGTTGCTGTCTGGGATCACCGTACCGACTCTGGTGCTGAATGCCCGCAACGACCCGTTCTTGCCGGCTGAAGCGTTACCGGCAAAGCATGAGGTGTCGGCGTCGGTGGAACTCGATCAACCCGAACATGGCGGCCACGCGGGCTTTATGACTGGGCCGTTCCCGGGCCGCATCGACTGGTTGTCGCAGCGCGTGCTCGGTTATCTGGAGCAGTACGTCGATCATGGATGACATCGTCAAGCAGGCCTTGGCCAAATGGCCAAACGTGCCGAGTTGTACGGGATGGTTGATGCTGGACCGGCGCGGCAACTGGCGCATGCGGGATGAAGCCGCTCAGGCCAGCGGCACGCCAGGCACGGCGATCCGGCATGAGGCGTTGCTCGGGTTTATCAACCGGAATTACGACGCCGACGAACGCGGGCAGTGGTTTTTCCAGAACGGCCCACAGCGGGTGTATATCGAGTTGGGCTATACGCCGTGGGTGGTGAGGTTGTCAGCCAATACCACCGGCGTGCTTTCCTTGACGGACCAGGCCGGCGGGGCTTTCGAGCCAACGGCCGTGTTTGTCGACGATGAAGGTGGGATTCTGTTCGTCGACGGCTCGATGCCGCCGAGAGTCGCGGTTTTGCATGATCACGACCTCGAGGTTTTTTCCGACCACGCAGCGTTGGGCGATGACTCGATGAGCGGGGCGTTTCGCTGGAACAATGGGCTTGTGTTGCCCTTGCAGGGCGTGCAGCGAAGTGAGGTTGCCGCGCGGTTTGGGTTTGTCGATAGTCCGGCGGCACACGTCTAGGTCGTTTGCCTGGCCATTTATCGCCTGGTTCTTTTGCAGGCCTCGCGTTCCGGTCGGATGGCGCTAACTCTTCTCATCAAGCCGCTCCTCTTTATAGCGGCTCTCCATTTCATGTAAGCGGGCGTCGACGGTCGCGAGATCGTAGTAGCCGATCGTCTTCAGATCCCGCGCTTCCTTCAATTGCCGGATGGCCGACGGCCACGCCCCCTCGAGCGCGAATTTTTCGGCGAGCGCCCGATGCTGCGTCAACGCATCACCGCTGCCGGCGCTTGCCTGCGCGAGATACATCCACCAGGCAGGCTGATCGGGTTGTACTCGCGTTTCCTTCAGCGCCAAAGACTGCGCGTCTGCGAATCGCTTCAAGGTCAGCAAGGTCTGGATATGCATGTCGATTGCAGCGTTCGACTGCGGCCAGCGCTTCTGCGCAAACTCGGCGAGACGTGCCGCCTCGTCATCCCGTCCGGCGCGGCGCGCGATGTCGGCCGCCAGCACGTCGAGGCTAGGCGAACTGCGCATGGGCTCGCCTTCGCCACGTTCGCCCGCGGCAAATGCTGCCCGCGACGAAGCCAGCGACGCCACCGCGTCGTCGTAACGCTCGAGCAGCATCTGCCCATAGGCAATCCCGTACCAGTTCGCAGCGACGTTCACCGCGGTGCGGTCCTCGATTTCGGAGCGCAGGCGCGAAATCTCATCCGCGTATTCGCTGCGCGAGCGGTCCTGCAGCAAGCGCGCCCGTGCCCGCACGAAGCCGTATTCGGAAGTCTGATGCGGTTGCCGGTAAGGCGCGCGGCGCGCACGGTCCTCCATGTCGGCGATCCGTTCGCCAGTCAGCGGGTGCGTACGCGCGTAAGCCGGTGTGCCCGTATCGCTCATCGCCGCGCGATCGAGGCGGCCGAAAAACGTCGTCATCGCGTAGGGATCGTAGCCGGCGCCGGCCAGCAGCAGAAAGCCGACGCGGTCCGCTTCGTGCTCGGCGGAGCGCGAGAAACGCAACTGGTTGTCGACCGCATAGGCCTGGCCGCCGATCGCAATTGCGCTGCCGAGGTCGCCGCTGTGCGCGAGCACGCCCGCCAGAATGCCGAACAGCAGGCCGGCGAGCGCGGCATAGCCGCTGCGCTCGCCGGTGGTGATCATCCGCGAAATGTGCCGCTGCAAGACGTGCCCCATCTCGTGGCCGAGCACGGAGGCGAGTTCGGACTCGGTTTGCGTCGCGACGATTAAACCGGTGTTCACACCGATAAAACCGCCCGGCAGCGAGAAGGCGTTGATTTGCGTATCGCGGACCGCGAACAGCTCGAAGTCCGGACGATAGCCGCCGATGTAGAGCGCGCTCGCCGCCGCGGAGAGTTTCGCGGCGACCGAGTTCAGATAGTCGCGCACGAGCCAGTCGTCGAGATAGTCGGGGTCGCGGCGCAACTCGCGCATCACGCGTTCGCCGAGCTTGCGCTCGGCTTGCGGCGTCAGCGAGCCGGAGCCGCCGTTGCCGAGGTCGGGCAATTGCTGGGTGACGATCGGGGTGCGCCAGTTGGTGGTTGCGCCTGAGTTGCCCGAGAAGCGACTCTGCGCGCCGCCATAGACGCCGAACACGCCTTGAGCGATGTCCGGTGGCACGATGGGGTCGGCGAAAGACTCGACCGGGCCGCTTTCCAACGGCGGTTCCGCGGACTGCATGTTGAGCGCGAGGGTCGTGCCCGTGTTGGTGTTTGCGTTCGATGCGCCGCGCGATTGCGAGTACACGCCCGGCGGCGCCGCGAGCGCGACAGACAACAACGCAGCAAGAAACCGTTTCGAACGCATCGCGAGCTCGATATGACGAAGTCGAAAAGCGGCGCCCGCCGCTCGGACTAAGATAGCGGGCATACGGTGATTGTAATCATCTCGACCCGTCCAATCACGCTGCTATGATAGGCGCCCTCTGAAGGAGCCCAACCATGCCTGAACTCACTCATTTCGACGCAGCCGGCCAGGCGCATATGGTGGACGTCGGCAGCAAGCAGGAGACCAGGCGCATCGCGATCGCGCGCGGCTCGATTCGCATGCTGCCTGAGACGTTCGCGCTGATCCGTGACGGCAACGCCAAGAAAGGCGACGTGATCGGAATCGCGCGCATCGCGGCGATTCAAGGCTCGAAGCGCACCGCCGATCTGATCCCGCTATGTCACCCGCTCGCGCTGACCCGCGTGAAAGTGGACTTCGAGCTCGATGAAACGTTGCCCGGCGTGCATTGCACGGTGCAAGTGGAAACGCTGGGACGTACGGGCGTGGAGATGGAAGCGCTAACCGCCGTACAGGTCGGGCTGCTGACCGTGTACGACATGTGCAAGGCGGTGGATCGCGGAATGACGATCACCGATGTGAAAGTGCTGGAGAAGCACGGCGGGAAATCGGGGGATTGGGTGGCGGGTTGATGACGGCCAACGTCATCGCCCCGCTCCATCTTTACGGCTAAAGGCAACGCTACAGAACGACAGCGCGGCTCAATCGTCCTCGCTGTCGTCGTCCTGATTGATATCCCCCGGCGGCATGCCATAGCGCTTGACCAGTTCAGCCTTGAAGCCGGTCAGCGTCTTCTGCTCGTCGCACAGCTCATACACATAGGCCAACTGCGACGGCCAGTCCTTCAACTCCTGCGCAAAAATCTTCAGACGCTCGACGGTATCGAACGCCCCCGCCGTATCGCCGCTCAGTGCCTGCAGCACCGCATACCGGCGCAGCACGGTCTCACCCGGCAGCAGCGCGATCGCCTGCTTGTGCATCGCGAGCTTGTGTTGCAGGTTCATCGAGTTCATCGGCTCCAGCGTCGCAAGGCCATACTCGCCCCACGCCTGGAACAGGAACGATGGATCCGCGCGATACTGCTCGGCAGGCCGCGAACCGTAGTACAGCACCTCGGCGCGCGCGTAGTCGCGATACACCGGATACAGCGCGGCGATGCCGCCAAACACGATCACGGCAAACGCGCCGAACGACAGGCGGCCAGGCACGAGCCGCAGCGACCGCGTCTCGAGCAAACCGAACACGAACATCGCCGGCAGCAGGAAGAACATGTACTGCTGCGGATATTCGACCAGCGCATGCATGACCAGCACGCCGATCAACGCGATGCCGAACACCCGCGCAGCGCTCTGCGGCGCGCGGACCACGCGCACCAGCCATGTAATCAGGCCGAACAGCACGATCGCAACGCCGATCAAACCCGTCTTCGCGAGCAGGTCGATGAAAATGTCGTGCGAGTTATTGGCGATCTCGACGCCGCCCAGCGCCTTCACATACTCGAACTGATAGCTCGGAAACTCGCCCCAACCGACGCCCAGTAGCGGATGCGCCTTGAACATCGTCCAGCCGTACTTCCATAGCGCGAGGCGCGGCGCGATCTGGCCGGCGTCCTTGAAGCGCTCGGCCGCCGACTGCCCAAGCTCCAGGTGATAGTGCACATTGGCCCAGCGGATCAAGGCATTGATGACGAAGAACAGCACCGCCAAGCCGATCGGGATCAGCCATTCGCGATTGCTGCGGCGGAGCAGCGGCTGGCTGCGCATCTGCGCGAAGGCCATCCAGAGACCCGCCACCACGATCACGCCCATCTGCAACCAGGGGCCGCGCGACACGGTAAGTGCAAGCCCAATGGCAAAAATCGTCGACACGAGCAGCCAGATGCTGACGGCAATGCGGCGCGTCTGCACGAGGAACAGCGCACCGGCCATCGCGAAAGCGATATAGGTGGCAAGGTGGTTCGCCTGCGCCATATTGCCGAACGGCCGGCGCTCGACGGTCACGTTGTAGGCGACGACCAGCGGCGACACGCGCACTTCGAGGTGAAACAACTGGATCACCTGGCAAAACACCGCAAACAGACCGCCGACGATGAGTGCCCCGGCTGCCCAGCGCAGTGCTGTTTCGTTCAGCTTGACGCGTGTGAAGCCGTAACCCGCGTGCGTCGCCATGAATGCGGCGAGCAGGTAACCGCCGCCGAGCCAGTTCATCGACGGCTGCGAGACCGGCAGCAGCACCGACTGCGCCACCAGCACCAGTCCGAACAGCAACGGCACCAGAGCGACAACGGGCGACGCAAACGTCACGCGCGGCTTCGCCGTCCCCACCAGCAGCACGACGCCCGCGCCCGTCAGCAGATACAGCGCGAGCGCCGTAAATTCAGCGTAGAAGGTCGGAATCGGATACGTGTGGTTGGCGACTGCATAAGGCAGCACCAACGCGAGAGCCAACAGAATGAGAGACAGGTAGCGCGCAAATGGGGTGGGCATCGAGTAACCGGGAGGGCGTCAGCAACCGGCGCACTATACAAAAAAATTCTCCTGCTGTGCGCCGGCTGGGCTGAAATATCCCGAAAATCAGCGTTTTACGTTCGGATAACAACTCACCCGAACTTTCTCCCCATTGCTTACGCGCGGCACTCCGGCGGGGCAAGATTCGACGGTAAGGAAGGCGTATCGGCTGGTGCGGGCCCGGCGCCTGGCGCAGGCAACGAAGAGGCTGTTTTGCCGCCGGCGAAACATTCCCAGGTGACCGCTCCTGACTGCACCGCGCCCTTGCTCAAGGCAATTCGCGCAGTGGGTGCTTCGGCATTGTCCGGCACCGAGGGCACGAGAGTCAGCGTGTTCGACCCGGCAGGCGCGACGCGCGTCGTGAAGGCGACGGTGATCTGCCCGGTATCGTCGTCGACGTGAACGGATTCTACGTTGCGAGTGGCAGGCGGCGACGCATACCCGCCGCCGAACGCATTTCCGCTCGCAGCGTTTTCGGACACCGCAAGCCGCGCGGATGCTGCCAGCGAGAGACCCTCTCCGACGCGACTGCGGGCCAGATAGTCCTGATACGCCGGAATCGCATAGGCCGCGATCACGCCGACAATTGCCAGCACGATCATCAACTCGATCAGCGTAAAGCCGAAGCTGAATCCAAAACCGGAACCGAGGCGGCGGCAGGCACGAGCGAGCGGCACGGTCCAGCGCGCTCGCTCGAACGCGTTCCGTGGCGAAGGCCGTGGACTGTGAAAAAGGGGAATACGGCAAAGTAACGGTCATCGGCAGGCTCCTGAAACGAAAAACGCCTGCCCCTCGAATCGGGGACAGGCGTTTCAATCGTAGCCAGCGGCGCGCGTTCGACACAGTCAGCCAAATGGCTAACGTTGCGCTGAAGCGGCGATGTTCAGGTCAGCCGCGCCCGGCAGCCTCAAGCCGCCGCGCGATTCGCGTTGCGGCGCTTGAGCAGATAACCGAGGATCACGACGAACGCCGCACCGGCGATGCTCATGCCGTACTCGGCCAACGGCGTATCGAGGATCGGCCACCGGTCGCCTGCGGGATCGTTGATGATCAGGCCGCCGGCAATCCAGCCGAGCAGCGCGGCGCCGAGCGTGATGACGATCGGAAAACGGTCGAGCAGCTTCAACACCAGCTGACTGCCCCAGACGATCAACGGAATACTCACCACCAGCCCGAAAATCACCAGCGCAAGGCGATGCTCCGGGTCGGCCGCTTCGGCCGCGCCGGCAATCGCGATCACATTGTCGAGACTCATCACGGCATCCGCGATGATGATGGTCTTGATCGCCGACATCAGCTTGTCGGCCGGCTTGACGTTCTCGTGGACATCATGCGCGGGTGCCATCAGACGCACACCGATCCACAGCAGCAACAGGCCGCCGGCGAATTTCAGCAACGGCACGTCGAGTAGCGCCACGGCGAACGCAATCAGCGCGACGCGCAGCACGATGGCGCCGGCCGTGCCCCACAGCACGCCTTTCGTACGCTGCGCGGGCGGCAGGTTACGGCACGCAAGCGCGATCACGACGGCATTGTCGCCACCCAGCAGGATATCGATGACGATGATCTGAATGACTGCGCCCCAATGGAGCGTGGCGAAGAACTCGAGCATGAGTAAAAAATAAGAAGGAATCGGACGCGCGGGCAATAAAAAAGCGGAGGAGTCTAGACTCCCCCGCTTTTTAGAATTGCACGCTTACGAAAGGATCTCGTAAGCGTATCAAAAAATGCGCTGTACGAGCCGCAAATTTCGAATTACAGCATCGCCTTCAGAAGACGCGCCATTTCCGACGGGTTCTTCGTGACCTTGATACCGCATGCGTCCATGATTTCCAGCTTGGCTTCGGCCGTGTCCGCACCGCCCGAGATCAGCGCGCCGGCGTGGCCCATGCGCTTGCCCGGAGGCGCCGTAACACCCGCGATAAAGCCAACCACCGGCTTCTTCATGTTGTCCTTGATCCACTCAGCGGCATTCGCTTCGTCCGGACCACCGATCTCGCCGATCATGATGACGGCGTCCGTTTCCGGATCGTCGTTGAACATCTTCATCACGTCGATGTGCTTCAGACCGTTGATCGGGTCGCCGCCGATACCGACTGCCGACGATTGGCCAAGGCCGATCGCCGTCAATTGGCCGACTGCTTCATACGTCAGCGTGCCCGAACGCGACACGACGCCGATGCGGCCCTTGCGGTGGATGTGACCCGGCATGATGCCGATCTTCAGTTCGTCCGGCGTGATCGTGCCCGGGCAGTTCGGTCCGAGCAGCAGCGTCTTGCTGTTCTTTGCGCGCATGCGTGCCTTGAGCTCGATCATGTCACGGACAGGAATGCCTTCCGTGATACAGATTGCGAGATCCAGGTCGGCTTCGACGGCTTCCCAGATGGCAGCAGCAGCGCCTGCCGGCGGAACGTAAATCACCGACACGGTCGCGCCCGTTTCAGCCTTGGCTTCAGCGACGCTAGCGTAGATAGGAATGCCTTCGAAATCTTCGCCGGCCTTCTTCGGGTTCACGCCTGCAACGTACGCTTCGCGGCCGTTTGCATATTCACGGCAAGCACGCGTATGGAACTGACCGGTCTTGCCGGTAATGCCCTGCGTGATGACCTTGGTGTCTTTGTTAATCAGAATCGACATGTATTGACCTCTGTTCGTTTGGCGTCATGCGGTGGCGCCGCGAAGCGGAATGTTCTCGCCCGCGTCGCTGTTGCGCCACTCACGCGCCGCCATTCGTAATCCTGGTAAACGCGCTCGGGGTTTGGCTTACGCCTTGCCCGCAGCAGCCGCGACGACCTTCTGAGCCGCTTCTTCCATGCTGTCAGCCGCGATGATCGGCAGACCGGATTCAGCGAGCATCTTCTTGCCGAGGTCTTCGTTCGTGCCCTTCATGCGGACGACGAGCGGCACCTTCAGCGACACGGCCTTCGACGCCGCGATCACGCCTTCCGCGATCACGTCGCAGCGCATGATGCCGCCGAAAATGTTGACCAGAATCGCGGTCAGGTTCGGGTTCTTCAGCATGATCTTGAACGCTTCCGTGACCTTCTCGGTCGTGGCGCCACCGCCCACGTCCAGGAAGTTCGCCGGTTCGCCGCCGAACAGCTTGATGGTGTCCATCGTTGCCATTGCGAGGCCAGCGCCGTTCACGAGGCAGCCGATGTTGCCGTCGAGCGAGATGTAGGCGAGGTCGAACTTCGACGCTTCGACTTCAGCCGGATCTTCTTCGTCCAGATCGCGATACGCGACGATTTCCGGATGACGGAACAGTGCGTTCGAATCGAAGTTGAATTTCGCGTCCAACGCGATGACCTTGCCGTCGCCGGTCAGGATCAGCGGGTTGATTTCGGCCAGCGATGCGTCGGTTTCCCAGAATGCCTTGTACAGGCCTTGCAGGATCGCGCGTGCTTGCGGCAGCGAAGCGGCGGGCACGCCGATCTTCGTTGCGAGCTCGTCGGCTTCCGCGTCTTTCAGACCGGTCGACGGGTCGACGGCGATCTTGTGGATCAGCTCAGGCGTCTTTTCCGCGACTTCTTCGACGTCCATGCCGCCTTCGCTCGATGCCATCACGACGATCTTCTGCGAAACGCGATCGATCACGAGGCCGACATACAGTTCCTTCTTGATGTCAGCGCCTTCTTCGATCAGCAGACGATTCACCTTCTGGCCTTCCGGACCGGTCTGGTGCGTGACGAGCTGCATGCCGAGGATCTGGTTCGAGAATTCACGAACCTGTTCCAGCGACTTGGCGACTTTCACGCCGCCGCCCTTGCCACGGCCACCCGCATGGATCTGAGCCTTCACGACCCATACCGGGCCGCCGAGCTCTTCCGCGGCCTTGACCGCATCATCCACCGAGAAGACCGGCTTGCCGCGCGGTACCGCGACGCCGAATTTCCGCAGGATTTCCTTACCCTGGTACTCGTGAATCTTCATGCGTGATTCCCTTCAGTCTGAGAGTTGGATTGAACATCGTTTCCGCTGCCGTCGTTCATGCCGGACGCGTTGCCGCCCTCACCTGTCTGGCGGGCTGCCCCGTCGCCTGACGATGCCGCGCGATCCGCTGTATACGGAGCGCGGCCATACCAGCGCGGATAAAACTGTTGCACCGCCTCGCCGTCGAAACGCAGCGCGTGGCAGCGTCCCAGCTGGAATGGCGGTTTGTTTTTGGAATGCTCGTCTGTGCTGTCTTTGCTTCTGGACTGCTCGGTCCCGGAACTCGCCGCTTCGCCTGGCGTGTCGTCATTGGTGTTCCACACGTCGCCGGCAAACGCCTGGATTGCGGCGGTCGGCAAAAGCGCGCACAACTCGGTGAGATGCGTGCAGCCGGCCGTGCCGGCCAGCAAACGGGCAGCATCGCGACGGAAGTTGTGGAACAGATTGAGCCCGATGAGGGCACGGTAGGCGGGATTGCTGGCCTGGCACAACCCTGGATAGGGCACCCAGTCGGACGACGCTTCGGCGTCGACGACGTTGAGCTTGCGATCGATGGTGATGCGAAGCCAGAGTTCATGGATCGGCTGACCATTGGGCCGGACGCCCGACGCAAGCACCACATCGCGCGGTTTTTCGTCGGTCAAGCACGCTTCCACATCCCACAGGCCATCGGCTCGCTCATAGGCTTCCGCTCTGATTGCGCGACGATGGCGCAACTGACGGGATACAGGCGGGGAGAGCGGCATGCGGGAAGGAAAGGCCGGATTGGAAAACCCACGAATTTTAGCATACTGGGTATTTGAGACAGGCCGGAATGCGCAGGGCCGCCCAGCAGGCCGGAGAGCGCGGCAGACGCTATCTCAAAGTGGGAAGCGCGCAGGTATGCTGCACGCACTGTGCGTCAAACGGGATGGCGCAGCTAGCCGTCGCGTCACTCCTCGTCGAACCCTTTGAGAATTTTGCCGATCGTCGCGCCCGAGAAACCGCGCGACGCCAGAAAGCGCGCCTGCTTGGCCCGCTCGGCGGCAGTTTCGGGAAGCCGGTCGAATTTCTTCCGCCAAACGGCTTGAGCACGCGCCAGCTCGGTTTCGCGCAGTTGCGCACTGGCTTCTTCGACCAGTGTTTGGTCGACCGCATGCTGCTTCAGTTCGCCGACGATCCGGCTCGCGCCCAGGCGCGACGAGCGCCGATGGATCAGACTTTCGGCAAAACGCGAGTCGGACAGCCAGTTTTCGGCTTCCAGCGCATCGAGCAAGGTATCGAGCGAATCGGTTTCCTCGACGAACGGCTTCAGCTTGCGCGCCAGTTCGGAGCGGCTGTATTCACGCCGGGACAAATAGCCGAGCGCACGCCCTTTTAGCGAACGGGCCGGGCGTTGGGATTTTTTTGCCTCGTCCTGTTCCGGCTTCGCCTCGCCAGGTGTGCGGCGCGAGCGGGTGTAGGTGGTTTCGGACGGGTCCGCTTCAGACTGCGCGGAGGGATCAGACTGCGGCTGGCGACCTGCGGCGCGATCGTGCGCGTCGAACGACTCGAAGGGATCGGCCTCGCCGGCTGCGGCAAAGGGATCGGGATCGGATGTGTATGAGCGTCTGGGAGCAGCGTTGCCGGCAGGATCACGCGGCGAACGTGAGGTGGAACGCCCGAAAGAGCTTCCGGAAGACTTGCCGAACGATGAACCGGATGAACGACTGAACGAACTGCTGGATGAATTGCTAGACGACTTTCCCGACGACCGCCCAAACGACCGAGTGGATCGGGAAGTCGATGAAGAGGACGACGACTCGAACGAATCGTCGTCACCGTCACGCGGGCCGTCCGCGTTGTGTCCAGCGTTGGACGACGGCCGGCCCTTGCGTATCACGTGCTGGTTACTCTTCTTCGCCCGCGACTTCAGCGGCCGCACCGGTCGCCACTTCCGCCATGGCATTCACGCCCAGCGATTCGCGGATACGGTTTTCGATTTCACGAGCGATGTCCGGATTTTCGCGCAGGAATTCACGCGCGTTGTCCTTACCCTGACCAATACGTTCGCCGTTGTAGCTGTACCAGGCACCGGCTTTGTCGACGATCTTGGCCTGCACGCCGAGGTCGATGACTTCGCCCTGACGGGAGATGCCCTCGCCATACAGAATGTCGAAAATCGCTTCGCGGAACGGCGGCGCAACCTTGTTCTTCACCACCTTCACGCGCGTTTCGTTACCGATCACTTCGTCGTTCTTCTTGATCGAACCGATCCGGCGAATGTCCAGACGCACCGACGCGTAAAACTTCAGCGCGTTACCACCCGTGGTGGTTTCCGGGTTGCCGAACATCACACCGATCTTCATACGGATCTGGTTGATGAAGATCACGAGGCAGTTGGTGCGCTTGATCGTACCGGTGAGCTTGCGCAGCGCTTGCGACATCAGACGCGCTTGCAGACCCGGCAGCGAGTCGCCCATTTCGCCTTCGATTTCGGCCTTCGGCACGAGTGCCGCGACCGAGTCGATCACGATCATGTCGATCGAGCCCGAGCGCACGAGTGCGTCAGCGATTTCGAGCGCCTGTTCACCAGTGTCCGGCTGCGAAACCAGCAGGTCGTTGACGTTCACGCCGAGCTTGCCCGCATACTGGATATCCAGCGCGTGCTCCGCGTCGATAAACGCTGCCGTGCCGCCGAGCTTCTGCATTTCGGCGACGACTTGCAGCGTCAGCGTGGTTTTACCGGACGACTCCGGACCATAAATTTCAACCACCCGGCCACGCGGCAAACCGCCGACGCCCAGCGCGATATCGAGGCCGAGTGATCCCGTTGAGACCACCTGGATATCTTCGACCGCCTCACCTGCGCCGAGCCGCATGACCGACCCTTTGCCGAACTGCTTTTCGATCTGCGCAAGCGCGGCAGCGAGTGCCTTGCTCTTTTCAGCAGTCAGTCCAGCCGAGCCTTTCTTGCTTTCTTCCATGAATCGTCCTTTGCTATGATGAACGGCGTCTGAGGCAGATGTGCAGCCCAGTTTTCACGGACAGCACACGAAACTCAGACACTGTATAAAAAAACAGTAGTTTTGGCAAGCGCGATTCTCATGCGAACGCGCATTTTTACTGTCGCGCTGCCCAACTACCCACAATAATTTTCGGAGACCGCTGCGCGCCGGGGGGACACCCCAAGGTGCCGGCAAGGCCAGGCTTGCGCACCATGCGAATTCTGATTGCCGAAGACGACAGCATACTCGCGGACGGTCTGGTTCGATCACTCCGCCAATCGGCCTATGCCGTTGATCATGTGAAGAACGGCGTCGAGGCCGACACCGCCCTGTCGATGCAAACTTTCGACCTGCTGATCCTCGATCTGGGCCTGCCGCGCATGTCCGGGCTCGAGGTGCTGCGCCGCCTGCGCGCCCGCAACTCGACCGTGCCTGTGCTCATCCTCACGGCGGCGGACAGCGTCGACGAGCGCGTCAAAGGCCTCGATCTCGGCGCTGACGACTACATGGCCAAACCTTTCGCGCTGAACGAACTCGAGGCGCGCGTGCGCGCCCTGACCCGGCGCGGCGCCGGCGGCGGCCCGACGGTGGTGCGGCACGGTTCGCTGTCGTTCGACCAGGTTGGCCGGATCGCCTATGTCAACGAGCAGGTGATCGACCTGTCGGCGCGCGAACTCGGTTTGCTCGAAGTGCTGCTGCAGCGGATCGGCCGGCTGGTGTCGAAGGAACAGCTCGTCGACCATCTGTGCGAATGGGGCGAAGAAGTCAGCAATAACGCGATCGAAGTCTACGTGCACCGGCTGCGCAAGAAGATCGAGCCGAGCGGCGTACGCATCATTACTGTGCGGGGCCTCGGGTACTGCCTCGAGAAAGCCGCCCTGCCGTCGAACGTGAACGCGAACGTAAGCCCAAGCGCCAATCCGCCCGCCGAATCGGAGCCGCCCTCTTCGCCCCCGTCGGCCGCGATGCCCGCGAGCCACCACTTCAAATAGAGGGCTTCCATGTCCGCACGCGCAGATCGCGCCACGGCGCACGCGGCGGACCTCGACGAGGTGCGCGACGAGCGCTACGCCAATCCGTTCGCTCCGCCTGACGAGACCGAAGCCGCCGCCGAAGCGCGCCCGCGCTCGCTGTTCGGCGAGATTCTGGACTGGATGCTGGCGCCACTCCTGTTGCTATGGCCGATGAGCCTCGCGGTCACCTACCTGGTCGCCAAATCGATTGCCAACGGCCCGTTCGACCGCGCGCTCGAAACCGACGCCTACGTGCTCGCCCGCCAGATCCATCCGATCAACGGGGTGGCGGAGCTGTCGCTGCCCGACTCCACCCGCGACTTTCTGCGCGCCGACAACGTCGACAGCGTGTTCTATCAGGTGCTCGGCACGCGCGGCGAACTGGTCGGCGGCGAGCGCGACATGCCGCTGCCACACGAGGAAGACCGGCCACCGCCGGGTCTCGTCGAATTCCGTGACGACGTGCTGCGCGGCAACGATATCCGTGTCGCCTATACGACCGTCGAGTTTCCGCAGACGCCCGGCGCCCAGCCGGTGCTGGTGCAGGTCGCCGAGACGCTCGACAAACGCAGCCAGCTCGCTAACGACATCATCAAAGGCGTGATCCTGCCGCAGTTCGTGATCCTGCCGCTGGCGATCCTGCTGGTGTGGTTCGGCCTGTCGCGCGGACTCGCGCCGCTGCATGCCCTGCAGGCACATATTCGCGCGCGCCGCCCGGACGATCTGTCGCCGCTCGAAGCCCGCCGCGCGCCGCCGGAAATCGAGCCGCTGGTGACATCGTTCAACGATCTGCTGACGCGCCTCGAGCAGAACATGGAGTTGCAGAAGCGCTTTATCGCAGACGCCGCGCATCAGATGAAAACGCCGCTTGCCGGCCTGCGCACCCAGGCTGAGCTCGCGCTGCGCCAGGACGCTTCCGAGGAAGTCCACCGCTCGCTCGAACAGATCGCCACCAGCTCCGAGCACGCGGCGCGCCTCGTCACCCAATTGCTGGCGCTGGCGCGCGCGGAAAACCGGATGTCGGGCCAGATTTTCACGCCGGTCGAGGTGACCGAAGTAGCGCGCAGCGCGGTGCGTGACTGGGTACAAGCCGCACTCGCCAAGCAGATGGACCTCGGTTACGAAGCCCCCGAAGAGCCGGTCGAAGTCGACGGCAATCCGGTCATGCTGCGGGAAATGCTGTCGAATCTGATCGACAACGCGATCCGCTACACACCGCCTGGCGGGCGGATCACCGTGCGGGTGCGGCACGACGTGTCCGCGCGACTCGTGCATCTGGAAGTAGAAGACACCGGGCTCGGCATTCCGGTGGCCGAGCGCTCGCGGGTGGTCGAGCGTTTTTACCGGATTCTCGGCCGCGAAGGCGACGGCAGCGGCCTCGGGCTTGCGATCGTCCGCGAGATCACGACGATGCACGGCGGGGAGATGACCATCGACGATAACGTCTATCAAACCTCCCCACGGCTCGCCGGAACCCTCGTGCGTGTCAGCTTGCACGTACTCGAACGGGCACGGGACTTACCCTAAGAGCGCAAAAATCCACGCTTGGTCCGGCGTCATATTGAGATATGTTTGCCGAAAATTATAAGAACTTAGTGGCCAGTTGCCGCATTTTGATGGGATTTCCCTACACACACCGGAAACCGCCATTTCACCCCTCCACGTCAGTACGCCGTAAGTTTCCACTCCAATAATCGGTTTCACGGGAACGCCTTTGCCGGCGGACCGCGTGCACATATCAATATTGGAGACGACATATGGCTACCGTTGGCGGGCAAATCTCGCACGTGCCGATGACGCGCGATGAGAAGCGGGTGATCTTCGCATCGTCGCTAGGTACGGTTTTCGAGTGGTACGACTTCTATCTGGCCGGTTCACTTGCAATCTTCATCAGCAAGAGCTTCTTCTCCGGCGTCAATCCGACTGCCGCTTTCATCTTTACGCTTCTTAGTTTCGCCGCGGGCTTCGCGGTACGGCCGTTCGGCGCGATCGTATTCGGACGCCTCGGCGATATGGTCGGGCGCAAATACACGTTCCTCATCACAATCGTGATCATGGGTCTGTCGACCTTCCTGGTCGGCTTCCTGCCCGGCTATGCGTCGATCGGCATTGTGTCGCCAGTGATCTTCATCGCGATGCGGATGCTGCAAGGCCTCGCACTCGGCGGCGAGTACGGCGGTGCGGCCACCTACGTCGCGGAACATGCGCCGGCGGGACGCCGAGGCTTCTACACCGCATGGATCCAGACGACCGCCACGCTCGGCCTGTTCCTCTCGCTGCTGGTAATTCTCGGCGTGCGCACGGCCATGGGCGAAGACGCGTTCGGCGCATGGGGCTGGCGCATTCCGTTCATCGCGTCGATCATCCTCCTCGGCGTGTCGGTGTGGATTCGTCTGCAACTGCATGAATCGCCGGTGTTCGAGCGCATCAAGGCCGAAGGCAAAACCTCGAAGGCGCCACTGTCCGAAGCGTTCGGTCAATGGAAGAACCTGAAGATCGTGATTCTCGCGCTGATCGGCCTGACCGCCGGCCAGGCCGTGGTCTGGTACACGGGTCAGTTCTACACGCTGTTCTTCCTGACGCAGACGCTGAAGGTCGACGGCGCGACGGCCAACATCCTGATCGCGATCGCGCTCCTGATCGGCACGCCGTTCTTCCTGTTCTTCGGCTCGCTGTCGGACCGCATCGGCCGCAAGCCGATCATCATGGCCGGCCTGCTGATTGCTGCCTGCACGTACTTCCCGCTGTTCAAGGCGCTGAGTCACTACACGAACCCGGCGCTGGAAGCGGCCACGGCGAAGTCCCCGATTGTCGTGATCGCGAACCCGGATGAGTGTTCGTTCCAGTTCAATCCGGTCGGCACGGCGAAGTTCACGAGCTCGTGCGATATCGCCAAGAGCGCGCTCTCGAAAGCCGGTTTGAACTACGAGAACGTCGCGGCGCCTGCCGGCTCGCTGGCGGAGATCAAGGTCGGCGATACGGTGATCAACACGTATGACGGCAAGGCCGCCGACGCCAAGGACCAGGGCAAGGTGTTCGACAAGACTCTTGCGACCACGCTGAAGACCGCCGGCTATCCGCCGAAGGCCGATCCATCGCAGATCAACTGGCCGATGAGCGTGGTGATCCTGACGATCATGATGATCTACGTGACGATGGTCTACGGGCCGATTGCGGCGATGCTGGTGGAGATGTTCCCGACGCGCATCCGCTATACCTCGATGTCGCTGCCGTATCACATCGGCAATGGCTGGTTCGGCGGCTTCCTGCCGGCGACCGCCTTCGCGATCGTGGCGGCCAAGGGCAACATCTACTCGGGGCTGTGGTATCCGATTGTGGTCGCGCTCATCACGCTCGTGATCGGCGTGCTGTTCGTGAGGGAAACCAAGGACTCGGACATCTACGCGAAGGACTGAAACGCCTGACAGCCCGGGCAATTTAAAAAAGTTGCGGGCCGGGGGTTGACAGCCTCCGGCCCTATCCTCATAATCTCGCTTCTTTCGGCGAATTAGCTCAGTTGGTTAGAGCGACGGAATCATAATCCGCAGGTCCGGGGTTCGAGTCCCTGATTCGCCACCAGTTGCAAGAAGAAGCCGCTGATCCACAAGGTCAGCGGCTTTTTTGTTTTGGCTTTCCCAAACAGCAACTTCAAGGAGGTTTCTTGATGACGTTCCGTACCGCCGCGCTTGCCGTGGCCACCGCATCCAGCACGCTTCTCGCCGCCGCATCGCCGCTCTCCGCCAACGCCCAAACGCCGCCCGACAGTCAGTGGCGCGCCAGTACCCTCACCCTTTCGACGTTGCTGCAGGACGGCTACAAAATCGTCGCCGTAGTGAACGGCGCGCGCGGCAATGCCGGCCCAACCGATACGATCTTCGTTCAGCGCGATCAGAGCGCCTTCAAATGTGTCGACCCGTCGTCGACCGATGCGAAATCGAAGGCTGCGTGCTTCGAACTGGTTCAGCCGTCGGGCGCCGCCCCCGAATCCAAATAGGCGGATGACTTTGCACAATCGAGTTGTCGGCTTTAACGCTCGCAACTAAAAAAGGAGCTAGCTTGCGCTAGCTCCTTTGCAGTGTCTTAACCCGGTGCTGCTCTAACAAAAACGGCCAAGCCCCACGCTCACCGATCCACCAGTCGACTGAGATTCCCGCGCACCCGTTGCAGCAGCGCGATGAGCTGCTTCGCTTCTTCGTCGGTAAAACCGTTCAGCGCTTCGAGCGCAACTTCATCGCCCACTTTGCGGGCCTTGCCGAGCGTGCGCTCGGCCTTCGGTGTCATGCGCACCTGGCGTTCGCGGCGATCCTCCGGATTGGCCGTGCGCTCGATCCAGCCGCCCTCTTCCATCCGGTCCAGCAGACGCCCCGCCGAAATCGGCGCGACTTCGAGCAGGTCCGCGAGCCGCGCCTGATTGACGTCGCCGTAATGGGCGAGATTAGCCAGCACGCGGCACTGCGCGCGCGTCAGATCGACCGATGACTTCGCGAGATCGTCGAAACGCTTGCCTGTCAGGCGGCCGACGTCGGAAATCAGAAAGCCGAAGCGCTCTTCGAGTTGGGTAGTCATGCGCGGATTATACGAAAGGGTTTCGTTTGTCATCGTCGGAATGGACACAATTCAGGCTCCGCATAAATCCTGGTGGGCGGAGGCATTTGCAACCAATATAATAAGCATGCTTACTATATCGAAGGTCCTGCTCTCCCATGTCAACCGACTCCGCGTCGACGAGCGCCGCCCCGCTCAATCGGCCGATGATCACCGTCTCGATCATGCTCGCGACGCTGATCCAGACGCTCGACAGCACCATCGCCAACGTCGCGCTGCCGCACATGCAGGGCACGCTGTCGGCGTCGCAGGATGAGATCACGTGGGTGCTGACTTCGTATATCGTCGCGGCCGCGATCGCCACGCCGCTGACCGGCTGGCTGTCCGACCGGCTGAGCGTCAAGCGGCTGCTGATCTTTTCGATCGGTGGCTTCACGGTGGCCTCGGCGCTATGCGGCTTGTCGGAAACGCTGACGCAGATCGTCGCATCGCGTTTGCTGCAGGGGATTTTCGGGGCCTCGCTGGTGCCGCTGTCGCAATCGATCCTGCTCGACATCAATCCGCGCGAAAAGCAGGGCCAGGCGATGGCCGTGTGGGGCATGGGCGTGATGGTCGGACCGATTCTCGGGCCGACGCTCGGCGGCTGGCTCACCGATAGCTACAACTGGCGCTGGGTGTTTTTCATCAACGTGCCGATCGGCGCGTTCGCGCTGTTCGGCGTGGCGACCTTCCTGCCCGCGCGTGAACCAAAGCACGACGCGAAGTTCGACGCGTTCGGCTTTGCCACCTTGGGTCTCGCGATCGGCGCGCTGCAGGCGATGCTCGACCGCGGCGAGCAGCTCGACTGGTTCGGTTCGAATGAGATCGTCATCGAGGCGCTGCTCGCGGCGATCAGCTTCGCGTTCTTCCTCGTGCATACGGCTACGGTCGGCAAGAAGTCGTTCTTCAAATATGAGTTGCTGAAGGACCCGAACTTCGCCACCGGCACGTTCTTCATCTTCGTAATCGGCGCGGTGATGTATGCGACGCGCGCCTTGCTGCCGCCGATGCTGCAAAACCTGATGAACTATCCCGTCGCGACCACGGGCCTCGTCACGGCGCCGAGCGGCGCGGGAACCATGGTCGCGATGCTGTTCGCCGGACGCCTATTGAAGCGGATCGACGCGCGGCTTCTCCTGCTCGCCGGCTTCCTGATCTCCGCGTTCGCACTGTGGCAGATGATGCATTACACGATCGTGCTGTCGGAGTCGGACATCGTCTGGCCTGGCGTGGTTCAGGGCTTTGGTCTCGGCCTCGTGTTCGTGCCATTGAGCGCGCTGACCTTCTCCACGCTCACGCCCGAACTGCGCGCGGACGGCACCGCGACGTACAGCCTGATGCGCAATATTGGCAGCAGTATTGGCATTTCGATCGTGCAGACACTGATGACCCGCAACACGCAGGTCTCGCATGCCGACCTCGCGGCGAATGTCACGCCGTTCAATCCGGCAATCCAGCCGATGCTCAATAGCGGCTCGAATTACGACCTGGCGGTGCTGAATGCGTCGATTACGCAGCAGGCGTCGATGATCGCTTATCTGAACGACTTCAAGCTGATGTTCGTGGCGACGCTACTGGTCATCCCGCTGCTGCTGTTGATCCGCCCAGCGCGCCACGCGCCGGACGCCTCAGTGGCGCACGCGGCGATGGATTGAGTACGGTGATGGCGTCAAGCGGGAGCGGCAGAGTTTTCGCGCCACGCTCACGCCTCGATTCTTCCGCGCGTCACACCCAGCAATCCTGCCATTGCCTCTCGCGCCGCCGTTGCATCACGGTCGCGGATCGCCTCGAACACCGCCGTGTGTTCGGCCAGCGACGCGTTGAACACGTCCGCGCGTTTCGCGTTCAGGCGTAGCTGCGCTTCGAGCGTTCTCTCGATCAGTGTGCCGAGCGGAATCAGCAATTCGTTGCTGCAGGCCGTCAGCACGCTTAGATGAAACTGCAGATCGGCGCGCACCCATTCATCGACGTTACGCGCCCCGACCATGGACGCATGCGCTGCCGCGAGCGCATTGAAGGTGTCATCCG
This sequence comes from Paraburkholderia nemoris, assembly GCF_905221015.1. Taxonomy (NCBI): domain Bacteria; kingdom Pseudomonadati; phylum Pseudomonadota; class Betaproteobacteria; order Burkholderiales; family Burkholderiaceae; genus Paraburkholderia; species Paraburkholderia nemoris. Next base: position 95,484 of record NZ_CAJNBO010000012.1, read on the forward strand.
TATGCGAGGCCGCCGCCAGACCCGCGGCGTACGGCTCGATCATCTCGCGCATTTCCTGCAGCTTGAGCGCAAAGGCCATCGGCTCGGCAACACGTGAATACCAGTCGAGCACATCGACATCGAGCAGGTTCCACGCATGTTTCGGCCGCACTCGTGTGCCCACCCGTGGCCGCGATTCGATCAGCCCTTTCGACGTCAGCGTACGCAGCGCTTCGCGCAACACTGTCCGGCTCACGCCGAAGGTGTCCATCAACTCCGCCTCGCGCGGCAGGATCGAATCGGGCGCGTAGTCGCCGCGCAGAATCGCGGTCGCCAGCAGATGGGCGACGCGCCCATGCAGATCGTGCTGAATAGCTTTCTCCCAGCGGCCTCTCGGCGCTATTGATATCGGACCTGAGCCCGGAACGACCGCGATTATCCGGCATCTCCACCTGCCAACTTCCGGATTCAACGACGTTGCGGAGTTGCCATGCTCGGTGGCGTTCAACTGCGACCTTATCGTCACCCGGCCACTATTTGGCCAATAGTACTATTAATAGTACTTAATCGCACTTTTGTTGTAGCATGTGAATCCTCGAAATTGCCCGCACACGCAGGCACCCAGGCCGCAAGGAGACGCACGCCATGAAAATCACCAAACTCGAAACCTTTATCGTCCCGCCGCGTTGGTGCTTCCTGAAGATCGAGACGGATGAAGGCATCGTCGGCTGGGGCGAGCCGGTGGTCGAAGGCCGCGCGCATACCGTAGCGGCCGCCGTCGAGGAGCTGTCCGACTATCTGATCGGCAAAGACCCGCTGCTGATCGAAGACCACTGGCAGGTGATGTATCGCTCGGGCTTCTACCGCGGCGGTCCGATCACGATGAGCGCGATCGCCGGCGTAGACCAGGCGCTGTGGGACATCAAGGGCAAGCATCATGGCGTGCCGATTCATGCGCTGCTGGGCGGCCAGGTGCGCGACAAGATCAAGGTGTATTCGTGGATCGGCGGCGACCGTCCGAGCGATGTCGCGAACAACGCGCGCGCCGTGGTCGAGCGCGGCTTCAAGGCCGTGAAGATGAACGGCTCCGAAGAGTTGCAGATCATCGACACCTTCGACAAGGTGCAGGGTGTCATCAACAACGTCGCCGCTGTGCGCGAAGCGGTTGGACCGAACATCGGCATCGGCGTGGACTTCCACGGCCGCGTGCACAAGCCGATGGCGAAGGTGCTGGCCAAAGAACTCGACCCGTACAAGCTGCTCTTCATCGAAGAGCCGGTGTTGTCGGAAAACGCGGAAGCCTTGCGCGACATCGTCAACCAGACCAACACGCCGATCGCTCTGGGCGAACGTCTGTATTCGCGCTGGGACTTCAAACACATCCTGTCGGGCGGCTATGTCGACATCATCCAGCCGGACGCGTCGCACGCGGGCGGGATCACCGAGTGCCGCAAGATCGCCTCGATGGCCGAGGCGTACGACGTCGCTCTCGCGCTGCACTGCCCGCTCGGTCCGATCGCCTTGGCGACCTGCCTGCAGATCGACGCAGTGAGCTACAACGCGTTCATCCAGGAACAGAGCCTGGGCATTCACTACAACCAGGGCAACGACCTGCTCGACTACATCAGGAACCCCGAAGTCTTCAAATACGAAGACGGCTTTGTGTCGATCCCGCAAGGCCCGGGCCTCGGCATCGAAGTGAACGAAGAGAAGGTGCGCGAGATGGCGAAGGTCGGCCACCGTTGGCGCAATCCGGTATGGCGCCATGAGGATGGCAGCGTCGCGGAATGGTAATGGCCGGCGCGCACGTTACGGCAGACGTAGCGTGCGCCGTCTCAGTTACGTAACACCACGGACCGAAGCCGCCGGAATACGCCCTTTCCGGCACTTTACCGGTTCGGTCGCATCACCCGCAAAGCCTTATCCATAAAGGCTTTCAAGCCGTTTGTTCGGCATCAGACATACGCATGGCCCGCTCCTTGCTCAAATGCATTCAGAACGACAAATGCATCGGGGAACATCATGGGCGAATTCCTTCCAGACTATCTGATCCGCGAACAGGCCGCCGTCGGCGCACTGGTGGTATTCGGCGTGCTTCGCATCATCGGCGCGATGCTCGCGTATGAACGCGGCTGGCGCATCTCGATAGTCGAAAAATGCTTTATCGCGGCCGCGGTGCTGTACTGCCTGCCGCAACTCTTCGACCTGCTGACGCACATGTACGGCTCACGCGCCGCCGGCGCTGAACTGGAAGGCAAAGCAGCGGGCTGCGCGATCGCGCTCTTCTGCGCGCCGATTCTCGGACATCGGCTAGGCCTCGAATGATCGGTTTCATCGGACGGACGCTCATCATGCGGCTGCGAAAGAGACCTGCGAGCCCCGCGAAACCTGCCTACCGGGCCGGCGATGTCCTGACGCTCAAATCCGGTGGACGTCCGATGACCGCCACCTGGAGCGGACCGGTGCTGTTCGCGCCGGGCAACTGGTTGATCTGCCAGTGGTTCGGCAACGACGGCGAACTGCAGCAGGAAATGTTTCCGGAAGAGACGCTGGAACGGGCGCACAACGCGTTCACCGCCTAGAGGGCAGTAACGGATCAGCCGGCCACCGCCGGGCGACCGTGTGTATTGCGCCGCACGCCTTTGCTGTGCGGCGCTTTTTTTAGCCCTAACTGCCCAACGCGGCGAATGCCGGCACACTGTGCGACAACACGGCCGCTGCGACGAACACGCCGATCATCGCCAGTGCTTCCAGATACAGCACGTTGACGAAAGTATGCGCGTCCATCGTCGAGGCCGTGCGGCGCAGGCGCGGCAGCGCCGAGAAGCGATTGAGCCCGCCGAGCACCAGTGCGAGCGCGACCAGCGCAAGCTTCAGCGTCAGCACATGGCCCCACGTGCTCATCTGGATGGCTTCGAACGAGCCGCCCGAGCCACGCACGGCGTTGAAGACACCAGTGAGCAGCACCAGCCCGACCGCCACGACGGATACGCTCGACACCTGGGTCGCCGTGCGGATCAGCATCCCGCGCGCGGTCGACGTGCCGAGCGCGGGCAATACCGCGAGCCCCGCCGCCATCGCCAGTCCGCCCCAGACGCTTGTCACCAGCACATGCAACGTCTGCATGCCGATCGCCGCCGAGGCCGGGCCGGCATCGGCGGCATGTCCGAGCGACGCCTTGCCTGCCGCAATTGCGATCACCGCGAGCCACAGCAGCGCATTGCGCAGCATGCCAGTATGACTGGCCATGGCCGTGCCCAGCAGCACCAGCGCGCCGGCGAACGCCACGCTCCAGCCGTAACCGACATGGGTTTGCGTCAAGACAGTCGGCACCACGCCAATCGCCGCCGGCAACGCGACGCCGCTCATCGACGCCGCCTGATACGGCAGCCAGCCCAGATCCGCGAGCACCAGCACGACGGTGGCCGTCAGCATCGACCGTTGCGCGCGCAACCAGGCGGGCCGGGCGGGGTTGATCTTGCTCTGCGCGTCCTTGGCGAGCCAGGCGCTGAGCAACGCCGAACCGACAGCAAACGCAAACGCGACATTCATGAGCGCGGCCATCGCGACCTGCCCGATCCACAGTCCGTCCATGCTCATTTGACGATAAACGCGAAGTTGCCTTGCGTACGGTGGCCGTCCGTGGCTACCGCGATCCAGTGCACCGCGTAGCGGCCGGCCGTCAACTGCGGCAGCGCCAGGTGCATCACCTTTGCATCACTTTGGTCGACTTGCGACGCAGCCGGCGCGGCGGACTTGCCGCTCGCGTCGCTCAGTTCGATCCGGCTGAAAGCCGGTTCGAGCGGCTCGGTGAAATGAATCGTCACTTCAGTGGCAGCGGCCACTTCGGCGTTTGCCGCAGGCTCGCTCGACACCAGATGCGCATGCGCGAAAGCCGTGGACGTCATGACCAGCGCCGCGGCGCCGAACGTCAACGCATGGAGCGCCGGACGGGAAAAATTGAATAGCTTCATGTAAGGCCGATAGCTCGTGGAAAGTAAAACGGTAGACGGTGAGCCGAAGGTCGTCCGCGTCGGACGGACGCCGGCGCGCCCGGAAGTGTACGCTTCGATGGCCGGCGCGCGCGTCGGTTCAACCTGCTTTGTTATGCGAGCCGGCAGGAACGCAACATGTGCCCGCGATACCGGGGATAGAATCGGGACGCCCGCTCCGCTTGCCAGCCAACGACGCGCGTCAAACTGTCGCATCGCCGTGACACCCGGAACCTTCTCTAATGTGGCAAATAGTCACCATCACCCTTCGATGATAGAATGCTGCGTCGCCGCAGCGCCGGCTGCCCTTCACACCGAGCCGCTCGAAGTTCGGTCAGGTCCCCGATTTTGATGGAGTTACGCGTGTCTTCAAGACGCATTTTCCGCCCGTTGCTTGCCCTTCTGCTGATCGGCTCCGCGGGTGTCTATAGCGCTGCGAAAGCGCAGACTCAACCGAAGGCCCCCGATACGATGGAAGCGCGCGTGCAAGGCTGCACGGCTTGCCACGGTTCGCACGGCCAAGGTACCGACAACGACTACTTCCCGCGTCTGGCGGGCAAGCCGGCCGACTATCTGTACAACCAGTTGCAGAACTTCCGCGAAGGGCGCCGCAAGTACCCGCCCATGAACTACCTCGTCACGTATCTTTCTGACGACTACCTTCATCAGATCGCCACGTACTTCTCGCAGCAACGCCCGCCCTACCCCACGCCGGCCAAGCCGACCGTGTCGGCGGCCATCGTTGCGCGCGGCCAGCAGATCGTCCTGAACGGCGACGCATCCAAACAGATTCCGGCGTGCGCGGCTTGCCACGGCAAGGCGCTGACCGGCATGGAACCCGCTATCCCGGGTCTGGTCGGCCTGCATGCTGACTACATCAGCGCGCAATTGGGCGCATGGCGTTCGGGCTCGCGCCATGCCATCGCACCGGATTGCATGCACACCATCGCCACCCGCCTGACTGACGAAGACGTGAACGCCGTTGCTGCCTGGCTTTCCACGCAAAAGGCTCCACAAAACCCCGTGCCGGCTCCGGCCCGCTCGTTGAAGACTCCGCTTGCCTGCGGCAGCGAACCGCAATAAGGCACCGGGAGAGACACTCAAATGAAACGCAAGTCTTTGTTCGCCCTCTCGGCAGTCGTCGTCGTTGCGGCTGCCGCACTCGTTCCCGTCCTGTGGTCGGGCGGCGACAACCTGCATAACGGCACAGCCATGGCGGCAACGCCCGCCGACCAGGCCGCGCTGATCAAGAAGGGCGAGTACCTCGCCCGCGCCGGCGACTGTATCGCCTGCCACACGGTGCGCGGCGGCAAGCAGTTCGCCGGCGGCCTGCCCATGCTGACGCCGTTCGGCACGATGTTCACGCCGAACATCACGCCTGACGACCAGTACGGTATCGGCAAGTGGACGCAGGACGACTTCTACCGCGCGATGCACACGGGCCGTTCGAAAGACGGCAGCCTGCTGTACCCGGGCTTCCCGTTCACGAGCTACACGAAGGTCACGCGCGCCGACTCGGACGCGATCTACGCGTACCTGCGCTCGGTCACGCCGGTCAATGTGGCGAGCCGTCCGCACGAACTGAAATTCCCGTTCAATCAGCGCAACATGCTGATCGGCTGGCGCACGCTGTTCTTCCGCGAAGGCGAGTACAAGGCTGATCCGACCAAGTCGGTCGAATGGAACCGCGGCGCGTACCTGATCGAAGGCCTCGGCCACTGCGGCATGTGCCACACGTCGATCAACGCCATGGGCGGCCCGGTCAGCTCGGCTGCGTTTGCCGGCGGCCTGATCCCGCTGCAGAACTGGTACGCACCTTCGTTGACGTCGAACAAGGAAGCCGGCCTCGGCGACTGGGAAACCAAAGACATCGCCGATCTGCTGAAGACCGGTGTGTCGAACCGTGGCGCGGTGTTCGGTCCGATGGCTGAAGTGGTTCACAACAGCCTGCAGTACATGTCGGACGAAGACATCAACGCGATGGCCACGTACCTGAAGACGATTCCGCAGAAGAGCGAAGCACCGGAACCGCTGCAGCTCGAAACCTCGGAAAAGTTCGGTGGCGAACTGTTGAAGCAAGGTCAGAAGATCTACGCTGACAACTGCGCGAAGTGTCACGCGGAAAACGGTCTTGGTATGCCGCCGTCCTTCCCGCCGCTGGCGAACAACCAGTCGATCCAGATGCCGTCGGCGGTCAACCCGATCCGTATGGTGCTGAACGGCGGTTATCCGCCGAGCACGGACGCCAACCCGCATCCGTATGGCATGCCGCCGTTCGCACAGGCACTGTCGAACACGGAAGTGGCCGCCGTCGTGACGTACATTCGTATGTCATGGGGCAACCACGGTACGGCTGTGTCGCCGCAGCAAGTGTCCGATCTGCGCTCGGCGCCGCTCGACTAAGCAGCGTCAGATGCACTTGGGGCGCGGCCTGCGAATAACGCGGCCGCGCCCTTCGTTTTTGCAGGACCGGTATCATGTGGGTATAAACCCTTATGAAATCGCGCAGGAGGAAAGAGCCGTGCAAGTCGGTGAGCGTTTCAACAGCATTACCCATCTCGTCGGCGCCGTGCTGTCGGTGGCGGGGCTGGCTACGCTCGTGACAATGGGCGCGCTCGACGGCGACGCGTACAAGGTGGTGAGTTTCAGCGTCTACGGCGCGATGCTGTTCGTGCTGTATGCTATCTCCACGCTCTACCACAGCGTGCGCAACCCGCGTGTCAAAGCGGTTCTGCAAAAATGCGACCATTCGGCGATCTATCTGTTGATTGCCGGCAGCTACACCCCGTTCACGCTGGTCACTTTGCGTGGACCGTGGGGCTGGTCGCTATTCGGCGTAAGCTGGGGGCTTGCCGCTCTCGGCATCGTGCAGGAACTGACGCTCGGGCGACGCACCCGCAGCGTTTCGATGGTGCTGTATGTCTTGATGGGATGGCTCGCGCTCGTTGCCGTCCGCCCGCTGGTTCAAGCTTTACCGGCAGCGGGTACCGCCTGGCTCGTGGCCGGCGGGGTCATCTACAGCGCCGGCATCTACTTCTTCATCAACGACGAGCGCATCCGGCACGGACATGGTATCTGGCACCTGTTCGTACTGGCGGGCAGTCTGTGTCAATTCGTCAGTGTTGCGCGCTACGTCGCGTGACATCCCACGGCGGCGAAATGCAACTTAAGGCCAGTCAACGTGTCTTGATAGCGCGTTGAAGCATTCGGCACGCATGTGAGCGTGCCGCCGATTTCTCTGCGACCGGAACTGGGCTTTGGCCTCGAACGCGCCATAGAGGCGTGTTCATGCCGTGCCTGTACCCGCTGGTACCCGCCTGGGTCCATTGGGTGCCGTCTGGTGCCGTTCGCGAAACTGCATTGCAAAGAGCATTTATGTCTTTTGATTCCCTCGGCTTGTCCGAACCGCTGGTCCGCGCTGTACACGAACTCGGCTACACCACCCCGACTCCGATCCAGACACAAGCAATCCCCGCCGTGCTCAACGGCGGCGACCTGCTGGCTGGCGCGCAGACCGGCACCGGCAAGACCGCCGGCTTCACGCTGCCGATCCTGCAGCGTCTGAACACCATGCCCGCTGTCACCACGGCGTCGGGCAAGCGCGCCGTGCGCGCGCTGATCCTCACGCCGACGCGTGAGCTGGCCGCACAGGTCGAAGAAAGCGTGCGCGCCTACGGCAAGTACCTGAAACTGAAGTCGACCGTGATGTTCGGCGGTGTCGGCATCAATCCGCAAATCGGCGCGCTGCGCAGCGGCGTGGACATCGTCGTCGCGACGCCGGGCCGCTTGCTCGACCACATGCAGCAGAAGACCATCGACCTGTCGCACCTCGAGATTCTCGTGCTCGACGAAGCGGACCGCATGCTGGACATGGGCTTCATCCATGACATCAAGCGCGTGCTCGCGAAGTTGCCGCCGAAGCGTCAGAACCTGCTGTTCTCGGCTACGTTCTCGGACGAGATCAAGACGCTCGCCGACAATCTGCTCGACTCGCCGGCGCTGATCGAAGTCGCCCGCCGCAACACGACGGCTGAACTCGTCGCACAAAAGATTCACCCGGTCGACCGCGATAAGAAGCGCGAGCTGCTCACGCACCTCATCAAGCAACACAACTGGTTCCAGGTGCTGGTGTTCACGCGCACCAAGCACGGCGCGAACCGCCTTGCCGAACAGCTGACGAAAGACGGCATCAGCGCACTGGCGATTCACGGCAACAAGAGCCAGTCGGCCCGCACACGCGCGCTCGCCGAGTTCAAGGACGCCACGCTGCAAGTGCTGGTCGCGACCGACATCGCCGCACGCGGCATCGATATCGATCAGCTGCCGCACGTGGTCAACTACGATTTGCCGAACGTGCCGGAAGACTACGTGCACCGCATCGGCCGCACGGGTCGTGCAGGCGCATCGGGCGAAGCGATTTCGCTGGTGTGCGTCGACGAATTGCAACTGCTGAAGGACATCGAGAAGCTGATCAAGCGTCAGGTGCCGCAGGAAGTGATCGCCGGTTTTGAGCCGGATCCGACTGCGAAGCCGGAACCGATTCTGCGCCGTGGCCAGGGTGGTGGTGGCGGCGGTGGCAATCGTCAGCCGCGCCAGAGCCAGGGTGCGCCGAAGCGCGAGGGTGGCCAGCGTGACGGCGGCCGCCGCGATGGCGCGTCGTCGGCCAAGCCCGCACAACGTTCGGGTCAGCGTCCGGCGAATGGTCAGCAGCAGCCGAAGCCGCAAGGTGCGAAGCCGGCCGGCAACGGCGGCCAGCCGCGCCGCGATGGCCAGCGTCATGACGGTCAGCCGCGTGCAGCGGCGCACGAAGGCAGCGCCGCACAACATGCACCGCGCAAACCGCAGGCTGCAAAGCCGCAAGGCGGCAATCCGGGTGCGTTGCTGGGTGGCGCAAAGCCGCGCAACGACGCGCCGCGTGGCGGCCAGCCGACACGCAGCGGCCAGCGCGGCCGTTAAGTTTCAAGTTTCAAGCACTGCCCGCTCGCTAGCCGTAGTCGCTGACTATCGGCTAGCCGCAGCGGCAGCCTGCTTCAGGTGCTCGATCTGGCGTTCCCATCGATCGAGCACCGCCTCCCCTTTCCCCTCCAGTTCAAACGTGATGCCGCTTGTCAGGCGCGCATAACGCACGCTCTGCGCCTCCGCTGTGTCGATCGAGCCGATGAGATACACGAGACCGCTGTCGTCGCCCGTTACGCCCGTTAGCGGCGTCAAACGCAACTGCACCTGATAAAACGCCTCGTCGCAGACGAACGTCAGCGCGGCCCGGCCGTTTTGCGCGATCACACGCGCCGCCCGAGCCTGTGGCCACAATGCGATGCACAGCGAGCGCGAATCCGGCGCGTACAACTCGCCGACGCCAAGCAGCGACGTGCGCACATGGCCGTTTGCATCGACGGTGAGCAACGATGCGGTGAACCCCGTCTTGCTCGCCAGCGACGACCCGTCGAACAATGTGCGGACGGCGTCGGGCCATTCGTCGAACACGTTCTGTTCGAGCGGACGTTCGGGTGAAGGAGAGTCGCTCATGGTATCGATCCAGTCGGTGGCGGGTCGCCGAGGTTGCGAGGGTTGCCGAGGATCAATCATGCCTCGAAAAGCAAATGGCCCGCATAAGCGGGCCATTCATTTTCATCTCTGTATGCGTTGGACTCAGCAGAAAACCATTAACGAAAGAACACGTGCTGCGTGATCTTGGCGAGCGGATAATGCACGCCCGGCTGAATCTTGGCCGGCAGATCGAGCGGCTTAAGCAGCATCTTCACGCACATGTCCGCCGACAGATTGCGCCGAACCAGCGCATTGATGCGCGCGGCGCGTTCGCGGTTATAGGCCGAATCGTGCACGCGTTCCGGATAACGAATCGCGAAGACATGGCGCAAGGCGATCTCCGAGTCTTCGTTCTTGATCTCCATCACACGCCGCATCAACGCGCCGAGAACCGCAAGACGGCCATTGCCTTCGATCTTGTTGTACTTCTTGAAGAACTTGAAAAAGTGTTTGTAGTGCCGGACTTCGTCAGTGCGAATGTTGTCGGTGATCTGCTTGAGCACGGGCTCGTCCGAACATTCTCCGATCGCGCGATACAGCGTTGCGGTACCCGTTTCCACCACACATCGCGCGACCATCTCGAGCGCGCGGGTCTTTTCGAAGTCTTCGACCGAGCAGGTCAGCGAGTACTCCTCCATGAAATTGCTGAAGGCGGTGTCCCAATCGAACTCAGGCCAGACGTAGGCGATATAGGTCTTGAGCGCCCGGCCGTGCTGCATCTCTTCCGGCTCCCATTCCTGGTTGAGCCAGGCCGAAACTTCGGGGTCGCCGTCGAAGAAAGTGCTCAGATTACTCGTGTAAAGATCGGTACCGCTTTCGATGAACGAAGCGGCGCACAGCAGAAGCAGCAGGTCTTCATTAGCGACGGCCTTCTGACGATCTATGCGGGTGAGGTCGATATCCTCGATCCGCCAGGGCATCACATGGTTCAGCTCAGTGTGCATTGTGTCTTTGCTCCGAAAGCTGTATCGACTCGTGGAGCGCGCTCGAAACCGCCCACTATCGCAAGGGCGGTCCGCCGGGTCAGATACAGCGCCTTGATTAGAGTTAACCCCTTGTATCCTGCATCTTAGCCGGTGTTTCACAATTCTGCAGATAACCCAGCACAGACCATGCCGAACCGCCGCAGTTCAAATTTCACCGTAGTCGAATGCTTCAGTTGGTTACAAGCGACGCTCGCAAGGCACAAAAAAAGCCAGCTCGAAGAGCTGGCTTTGACTTGCAAAGAAATTCCACGTCAACCGCGGCAAGGCTCGCTGCAAGGCACAACGGCCGCCGGCAATGCCATCATGCGGGCTGAACACCTTCGAGACGCCTAACGCGCCGCATACGCCACGCGACCACGACAAGCGACAACCCGGACAGGACTGCCGCAATCAGGACGTAGTAACTTGGCGCCAGCTTGTCGCCGGTCAAGTGAATGAAGGTCTCCACAATCGTCGGCGCGAAGCCGCCGAAAATCGTCACGCCGATGCTGTAACCGATTGAAAGACCCGTCGAACGCACCTGCGTTGGAAAAATCTCGGACATCAGTGCGGGCATCGGTCCGGAGTAAGCCGCCTTGAAAATTCCAGCGGTACCTTGCAACAGCAGCAGCCAGCCGATCGTCGGATGCGACTGCAGCAAAGCGAACATCGGATAAATCAGCAAGCCCATCAGTATCGACGTCGTCAGCATGATGCGAATCCGGCCGATGCGGTCGGACAGCGCGCCCATCACGGGCGACAGCAGGAACTGCAAGCCACCGTTGAGCACCACCACCCCGAACGACGCAGCAGCCGGCATGTGCAACTGCTTGACTGCGTACATCGGCATGTAGAGCTGCAGCACGTACACGCCAACCGTGGATTGCGCGACGATGCCCACGGCCAGCAGCAAATTCACCCACTGGTTGCTGAACGACGCGTCCTTCGCGTCAGATGCAATCTGATGCTTGCTCGCGGACTCGCGCGCTTTACGCAAGGCGAGAAATTCGGGGGTCTCATCGAGATGCGAACGGATGTAATAGCCCACCGGCCCGACCAGCAGACCAAAGATGAACGGAAGGCGCCAGCCCCAGCTAGTGAGTTGCTCGGGCGGCATCCACGCGGTCAGGAGCGAACCGAAGGCCGCCGCGGTGATCGCGGCCAGACCCTGGCTCGCGAACTGCCAACTCGCGTAGTAGCCACGCCGCGACGCGCTGTGTTCGACCATGAAGGCCGTCGCGCTACCGAACTCACCGCCTACCGCGAAGCCTTGCACGAGCCGCGCGAGCAGGATCAACACGGGCGCCGCCAGACCGATCGACGCATACGGCGGCATCACCGCCATCGTCAAGGTGCCGACCATCATCAGCGCGATGGCGAGCGTGAGCGCCGCCTTGCGGCCCTTGCGGTCGCCGTAGACGCCCAGCACGATGGCGCCCAACGGCCGCATCAGGAACGAGATGCCGAAGGTGGCGATGGCGAGCAGCGTCGAGAGCCACTCGTCCTGCATCGGGAAGAACTCTTTCGCGATGATCGTCGCGAAGTAGCCGTAGACCAGAAAGTCGAACCACTCGAGCGCATTGCCGACCGACGACGAAAACACGATACGCCGCACCATCGCTTTGGACAGCGGTGCGGACGTGGAATGCGGAGATGCAGTCGCGGATTGCGACGCGGGGATGTTCATTTAGAACCCCGCTGCCAGGCCGTCGCGACGGCTGTCGCTTGCCGCCACATAGCCGCGGTCCGGATCGTTGCGGTCGAGCTTCCAGATGTACTGGCCGGAGCCGAAGTCCATGTACGGATCGTCGACCGACTTGATCGTGTGACCCAGCTTCTGCAGCGCCGTGGCGGTCGCCGGATCGAGCGTCGATTCGATGTCGATGGTGAAGTCGCGGTTGACCTTCCAGCGCGGGGCATCGCAGGCGGCCTGCGGTTGCTGACCGTAGTCAAGCATCCGCACGATCGATTGCAGGTGGCCTTGCGGTTGCATATCGCCGCCCATCACACCGAAGCTCATCACCGCTTCCTGCTTGCCGTCCACCTGCTGCGTCAGGAACGACGGGATGATCGTATGGAACGGCCGCTTGCCGCCTTCCACCACGTTCGGCGACTTCGGATCCATCGAGAAACCGCAGCCGCGGTTCTGCATGGCGATACCGCTATCGGGCACCACGATGCCCGAACCGAAGCCCATGTAGTTCGACTGGATGAAGCTGACCATCATGCCGCGCTCGTCCGCCACCGACATGTAGATCGTGCCGCCGGCCTTCGGCATGCCGAAGTCGAATTGAGTGGCGCGCTTGTGGTCGATCAGCTTGGCGCGCGACGTGAGGTACGCGTCGTCGAGCATCTGCTCGGGCGTGACGTCCATCGAACGCGGATCGGCAACGTAACGGTAGACGTCGGCGAATGCCAGCTTCATGGCTTCGATCTGCAAATGCTGCGACTCGACGTTGTCGACGGCGAGTTCTTTCACGTCGAATTTTTCGAGGATGCCCAGCGCGATCAGCGCCGCGATGCCCTGGCCGTTCGGCGGAATTTCGTGCACGGTGTAGCCGCGATAATCCTTGCCGATCGGCTCGACCCAATCCGCTTTGTAGTTGCGCAGATCATCGAGCGTCAACGCGCCACCGCCTTCACGCGCAAACGCCGCGATCTGTTCGGCGATCTCGCCTTCGTAGTACGCACGCGGGCCTTGTTCGGCGAGCTTGCGCAACGTCTTCGCGTGGCCGGGAAAGCGCACCAGTTCGCTGACTTCCGGCGCGCGGCCGCGCGGCATGAAGGTTTGCGCGAAGCCCGGCAGGTCCTTCAATTCGGGGACGGCTGCCGCCCATTTGTAGGCCACGATGCTTGCCACCGCATGGCCGCGCTCGGCGATCTCGATCGCCGGCTCCATCAGATCGGCGAACGGCAGCGAGCCGAATTTCTGATGCAGCGCTTCCCAGCCGGCGATCACGCCCGGCACCGTCACAGCGTCCCAGCCTCGCTTGGGTTGTTTGGCAAGACCGTTTTCCTCGCCGTACTTGCGCTTGAAATAATCGACATTCCAGGCCGCCGGCGAGACGCCCGACGCATTCAGGCCATGCAGCTTCTTGCCGTCCCACACCAGCGCGAAGGCGTCGCCGCCGAGGCCGCAGGAGACCGGCTCGACCACCGTAATGGCGGCGGCCGCCGCGATCGCCGCGTCGACGGCATTGCCGCCTTTCCACAGCATCCGCAGACCGGCTTGCGCGGCGAGCGGATGCGAAGTCGAAACGATATTGCGCGCGAATACAGGCAGACGCGGCGTCGGATAGGGGTTTTGCCAGTTGAAGCCAGTCATGTCGAACACTCTCGAAAGCGCGGTCCGGCGCGTTCTATAACGCCGGAAACCATGGGAAACGGGTAAGACTCAGGTAGCACGCGGGGTAAAACGCGGAGCCTTGGATTGCAGCGCGATCCGGCACAAAAAACAAATTCATTTATTAAATGAATAAATGCGTAAATGACCTGAATGGATCGCTGCACGGTCGTCCTGGATCCGAACCATGGCGCACGAGTTGGCAGACAAGACGCGCGATGGTCTTACAATACGCTCACCCTCGTTCACGCATTACCCGTCTTCCGGCTCGGCTTCTCGCGCCGGCAACGGGCAGCGCCGATAAAAACCCACGACCCGAGACACATGACCCGAGACCCCCGCCTGACTCTCAACGCCCGGCAACAGGAACTGCTGGAGTGGGTGCAACGCGACGGCTTCGTGACCGTGGACGACCTCGCGGCCCACTTCGACGTGACGCCGCAGACGATCCGCCGCGACGTCAACTGGCTCGCCGACATGAACCTGCTGCGCCGCTATCACGGCGGCGCCAGTCTGCCGACCAGCTCCGAGAACGTCTCGTACACGGCGCGGCAGCGGATGTTCCACGAAGAGAAGCGGCGCATTGCGGCGCTAGTGGCCACTCACATTCCCGATCAGGCATCGCTCTTCATCAACCTCGGCACGACCACTGAAGAAGTCGCACGAGCGCTCAACCGGCATCGCGGCCTGCGCGTGATCACCAACAATCTGAATGTCGCCAGCATGATGAGCGGCTATCCGGATTGCGAAGTGTTGGTGACGGGCGGCATCGTGCGGCCGTGGGACAAGGGTATCGTCGGCGAACTGGCGATCGACTTCATCCGGCAGTTCAAGGTGGACTTCGCGATTATCGGTACGTCGAGCATCGAAACGGATGGAACGCTGCGCGATTTCGACACCCGCGAAGTGCGCGTGGCCGAGGCGATCATCCAGCATGCACGCACCGTGTTTCTCGCCGCCGACAACTCCAAATTCGGCCGCCCCGCGCTCGTTCGCCAAGGGCACCTCGATCAGATCGATGCGCTTTTCACCGACGCCGCACCGCCCGCCGAGATGAGCGAAACCCTCGCCGCCGCCAACTGCCAGGTCTACGTCGCCGAGTGATCCCAGGCGTCTTCCGCCATGTTGCAGTGCACGCGAAACTTCGAGTGAAATCAAGGATCTGAGCGCTGCCCCAAACCGCCTCTGCGGGTCCCAATTGTCAAAGGGAAAATTTACTGGGGCCCATTTGGTGTTTGACGGGTGGTTGACTACACTCCAGTTCCCCGGCGTCGTTCCGCGTTACGCGGAGTGCCGGCAGCGTGAACCTGTCGTGATAGCCGCACCTCCCGCCTGATCCTCTAGCGGACTCCACTGGCATCGTGCCAGTCGCCTCCAAGGCCGTCCGCGTTTGCTTGACATGGAGAGAACGATGCTGAGTCCGCATGAATTCGCCACGTTGTTGCTCGTCAAGGACGCTCCCAATCAAGTCGATATGGAGCGAGAAGAACTCGACGCCTTGCTGGAACGCCAGCTTGTGCAACTCGAACGGCTCGCGTCGGGCAACGAACAATGGCGCGTAACCGAAACCGGCGACAGTGCGCTCCGGGCCATCAAGCGTTTTTCCTAGTACCCTGGATTACCAAGCAAAGCGGCCGCATCAACGGCCGCTTTGTTGTGCCCAATTCATTTACACAGTAAATTGACGCGACGGACCTTCTGCCTTCGCGCATGCCAAAAACGCTCTCTTCCGACGACATCCTGCAATTTCGCGAAACCATGCGGCGCGTAGCTGAAAACGCGTTTGCCACGCGAGGCGCGCAAGGCGTGACGATGCGCGAACTGGCCAAAGAGCTGGGTTGCAGCGCGATGACGCCCTATCGCTACTTCCGCGACAAAGACGAAATCCTTGCGATGGTTCGTGCGGCGGCGTTCAACCGCTTCGCGGCGCGGCTCGAAGCCGTGGCGAGGGAAGCGCCCGCGACCGACCGCTCCGCCGTCAGCGACGCCTACGTGGCGTTCGCACTCGACGAGCCGCACGCCTACCGCCTGATGTTCGATCTGACGCAGCAGGATGGCGCCTATCCGGAGCTCCAGGCCGCATCGCATCGCGCCTGGCGCATGCTCGGGGCGCACTTCGAGCAGCTCGTGGCCGCGGGCCTTCTGGAAGGGGATCCGGAATTGATCGGCTACGCGTACTGGGCAAGCCTGCACGGCTTCACGATGCTGGCGCTCGCCAATCAGTTGCCTTTGCCACAGGCGCAGCAAGCAGCAGGGAGCAACGCGCCGACGCGCGAGGCCGTGTTCGCGCAGATTCGCCGGATGTTGTGGCGCGGGGCGCAGCCGCAGCGCGGCTAGCCCCGAGTTAACCCATCAAATCACTCAACGCGAATAAGCCGGCGAAACGTTCTAGGTGGGAACAACCAGGCGCGAAGCTCAGCCCGCACGCAAGGTCGGATCGGCGGCCGCGCGCCAGCTCAATGCTTTGGCGCGCTGGTCGGTGAAGAAAGTCACCCACTGATTGCGCGCTTGCGGGTCGGTACTCACCCCGAGGCTCGTGTAATGCTGGGCAAGCGACGCCTGAAACGCGCAGTAATCGTCCTTCGACAACTTGCCGCGCCGGTTCGCCACATACGCATCGAACAGCGTCGCGTAGACGCCTTGCGCGTCGTTGCCGTAGTCGACCGTCTGGGCACTGCACATCTGCTGCAACGATGCGAACGAGGGTGCGCCCATCGTCCCGCTCAAGCTCGGCGAGCTGATGCATCCAGTCAGGAGTGCAGCGGCGCCGATTATCCAAAGTCCACGCATGAATTCACCTCGAAATGGCTGCTGCCGAGAGTATCGTCCGTGGCCGCGCGTTACGCCACCACCTTAGCCAACCGCTAGAGGAGGTCGTAAGAAAACCGAACTTTACTTTTTCGAATATGTTCATTAAAGTTCGCAAACGAACACTATCGGTTCGATAGTTTTTCCAAACCAGTTTCCGAATACGACGCAGAGGACACAGCAGGTGACGCAAGGCTCGAGATACGATTTGCTCGTCGTGGGCGGCGGGATCAACGGCGCAGGCATCGCACGCGATGCGGCGGGCCGCGGCCTGTCAGTGCTGCTCTGCGAACAGGACGATCTGGCGGCCCATACGTCGTCGGCCAGCACCAAGCTGATTCATGGCGGCCTGCGCTACCTCGAGTACCGCGAGTTCGGGCTGGTACGCAAAGCCCTGCAGGAGCGCGAAACGCTACTGCGCGCGGCGCCGCACATCATGTGGCCGTTGCGCTTCGTGATGCCGCACATGCCCGATCTGCGTCCGGCCTGGCTGATCCGCGCCGGCCTGTTCCTCTACGATCATCTGGCCAAACGCGAACTGCTGCCCGGCTCACGCGGCATCGTGATGCGCAACCATCCTGCCGGCGCGCCGCTGGTCGATTCGATCAAGCGCGGCTTCGTGTATTCGGACGGCTGGGTGAATGACGCGCGTCTGGTCGTGCTGAACGCGCTGGATGCGAAGGAACGCGGCGCAAAGATTCTCACGCGCACCAAGCTGCTGAGCGCGGTGCGTGCCGGCGGCGAATGGCGCGCACAACTCAAGCGCGACGACGGCACGATCCTCGACGTGCGCGCCGCTTCGATCGCGAATGCGGCCGGACCGTGGGTCGGCGAATTGCTGCATGGCGCGCTCGGCCGCGAGGCGACGCACAGCGTGCGCCTCGTGAAAGGCAGCCATATCGTCACGCGCCGTCTGTTCGAACACGATCACGCGTACATCTTCCAGAATCCGGACAAGCGGATCATCTTCGCGATTCCGTACGAACACGATTACACGCTGATCGGCACAACCGACCTCGAATATCGCGGTGATCCGTCGCAAGTGGCGATCAACGCCGACGAAACGCAGTACCTGTGCGATTCGATCAACCGCTACTTCAAAGAGAAGATCTCGCCGCAAGACGTGCGCTGGACCTACTCGGGCGTGCGTCCGCTGCTCGAGGAAGAAGGCGCGGACAATCCGTCGGCAGTCACGCGCGATTACTCACTCGAACTCGATGCGCCAGCAGGCGAAGCACCGCTGCTGTCGGTGTTCGGCGGCAAGATCACGACCTTCCGCAAACTGGCGGAAGAAGCCGTCGACAAACTCGCGCATGCGCTGCATAACGGCACGCCCTCGTGGACGGCCGGTGCGCCGTTGCCCGGCGGCGATATTCCGCAGGCCAACTTCGAGCGCTTCCTCGCCGGTTTCAAGCAGCAGAATGCGTGGCTGCCCGCCGATCTGGCACACCGCCTCGCACGTGCGTACGGCACGCGCGTGAAAGACGTCATTGGCAGCGCGCGCTCGGTGGCCGATCTCGGCAGCGCTTTCGCGCCGGGTCTCTACGAAGCCGAACTCACTTACTTGCGCGACACCGAATGGGCGCGCAGCGCGCAGGACGTACTGTGGCGCCGCTCGAAACTCGGCCTGCACGTCGAACCGGGCACGCTCGATTCGATCACACACGACATTGACGCATGGTTCGCCCGCGAGCCGTTCCGACAGAGTGCCTAGCTAAAGCAGTTAGTTAGATTGTTTAGTTAGGCTCATTTAGCAGAGCCGCATAGCAGGACCACCCAGGTCAGGCTATCGCAACACGGCCTGGCTATGTGAATTAACCCGCATGACCCGAATCGATTTTCACCCCTCGGCTACTGACAAAGCCGGGACGCATACGCTCAAACTGTTGCAGCCCGCTTAAACCAACAAGCCGTTCCCGTCGCCGGTAAGCAATCCGGCGATTCATAAAACACATGGAGAAGAGACAATGCAGGATCAGTACATCCTCGCGCTTGACCAAGGCACCACCAGTTCCCGCGCGATGCTGTTCGACCGGCTCGGCAATATCGTGTCGACCGCTCAGAAAGAATTCCAGCAAATCTATCCACGTCCGGGCTGGGTCGAACACGACCCGCAGGAAATCTGGTCGACGCAGGCCGGCGTCGCCGCCGAAGCGGTCACGCGGGCCGGCATGAACGGCACCTCGATCGCGGCGATTGGCATTACTAATCAGCGTGAGACCACCATCGTGTGGGACCGGGAAACCGGTCATCCGATTTACAACGCGATCGTCTGGCAAGACCGCCGCACCGCCGACTTCTGCGACCAGCTCAAAGAGCAAGGTCTCGAAGAAAAAGTCCGCGCGAAAACCGGTCTGCCGATCGACTCGTACTTCTCGGCGACCAAGATCCGCTGGATTCTCGACAACGTCGAAGGCGCACGCGAAAAAGCGAAGCAAGGCCGCCTCGCCTTCGGCACGGTGGATAGCTGGCTGGTGTGGAATTTCACCAAGGGTGGTCTGCACGTCACCGACGTGACCAACGCGTCGCGCACCATGCTGTTCAACATCCACACGCTGAAGTGGGATGACGAACTGCTCGAAGCGCTCGACATTCCGCGCAACATGCTGCCGGAAGTGCGTGCATCGTCGGAAGTGTACGGGCCGACCAAGACCACCGTATTCGCCTCCAAGATTCCACTCGCGGGCATCGCCGGCGACCAGCACGCGGCCCTGTTCGGCCAGATGTGCACGGAATCGGGCATGGTGAAGAACACCTACGGTACCGGCTGCTTCCTCGTGATGAACACCGGCGACAAGCCGATCGAATCGAAGAACAATCTCGTCACCACGATTGCCTGGCAGATTGGCGACCAGATCAACTACGCGCTCGAAGGCAGCATCTTCATCGGCGGCGCGGTGGTGCAATGGCTGCGCGATGGCCTCGGCATCATCAAGAACGCAGCGGAGATCGAAACGATGGCGCGCAGCGTGCCGCATAGCGATGGTGTGTATCTGGTGCCCGCGTTTGCAGGCCTGGGTGCGCCGCACTGGAATGCACGGGCTCGCGGCACGCTGTTTGGCGTGACGCGTGGCACGAGTTCGGCGCACATTGCCCGCGCCGCGCTCGACTCGATCGCTTATCAATCTCTCGACGTGCTGAAAGCAATGGAAGCCGACTCCGGCATTCGCATCGGCGAATTGCGTGTGGACGGCGGCGCTTGCGCGAACAATCTGCTGATGCAATTCCAGGCGGACATTCTCGGCGTCGACGCAGTGCGTCCGAAGATATCGGAGACGACCGCATTGGGCGCCGCGTATCTGGCCGGTCTCGCGGTCGGTTACTGGAAAGACGTGAACGAACTGAAAAGCCAGTGGGCGCTCGATCGTCGTTTCACGCCTGCCCTGCCGCACGCCGATGTCAAGGAGTGTCTCGACGGCTGGCAGCGCGCGATCCGCGCCGCGAAGGCCTGGGCCGACACGCCCTGATTGCTGTCCACCGGTTCCATAAGACACCTTTCGACATAACGAAGCCGCCTATCCAGCGGCTTCCCTAACAACTATATTTCGGATACCAAATCATGTCTCCTTACATTGCGGAATTCATCGGCACCGCACTCCTGGTGCTGCTCGGCAACGGCGCGGTTGCCAATGTGCTGCTCGCGCGCACCAAGGGCAAAGGCGCGGACCTGATCGTGATCGTAATGGGCTGGGCGATGGCCGTGTTCATCGCTGTGTACGTCACGGCATCGTACAGCGGCGCGCACCTGAATCCTGTGGTCACGATCAGCCTCGCGCTGGCAGGCAAATTCGCGTGGGCCAAAGTGCCGGGCTACGTCGCGGCGCAGATGCTCGGCGGGATGGCGGGCGCCCTGCTCGTGTGGCTCGCGTATCGTCAGCACTTCAACAAGGAAGGCGATGCCGACGTGAAGCTCGGCGTGTTCTGCACGTCGCCCGCAATTCGCAGCGTGCCGCATAACCTGCTCACTGAAATGATCGCGACTTTCGTGCTGATTCTCGGCGTGCTGTATCTGGCTTCGCCGCAAGTTGGTCTGGGCGCGCTCGACGCGCTGCCGGTCGGCCTGCTGGTACTCGGCATCGGTATTTCGCTCGGCGGCCCGACCGGTTACGCGATGAGCCCCGCGCGCGACCTGTCGCCGCGTCTGATGCACGCGCTGCTGCCGATTCCGGGCAAACGCGACAGCGACTGGCGTTATTCGTGGATCCCGGTGTGCGGTCCCTTGCTGGGCGGCGCGGCGGCAACAGGGCTGTATTTGTATCTGCACGCGCACTGATTCTGCAGCGCACGTGGGAGCGTATATAGGGCCTGCACGAGGCGCACTAAAGGCAAACATAAGCGCGCTCCCACCGCGCAAATAAGCACCGGCGGCAAGCGACGGCGCCGCGCACGCGGCGCCAAAGCACGTATCATGATGCTTTCAATCTCCGCGCATGAGCTTGCAACTGTCTTGCTCGCGTGCTTCTCGCTTTCCGTCTTAAAGCATGATCGACCACCTCATCTGTGACTGCGACGGCGTGCTCGTCGACAGCGAAATCATCGCTGACCGCGTAATGCTCGCAACGCTGTCCGCCACCTTCCCCGGCCTCGACTTCGAACCCGTCGTCAAGACGGCCTTCGGCCAGCAGACCTCGCGCTTTCTCGAAGGTATCGAGAAGTCGTTCGATATCACGCTGCCGGCCGATTTCTTCAATACGATTGAACACAATGTCGAGCTTGAACTCGCGGCATCGCTCAGCCCGATCAACGGTGTGCGCGAAGCCTTACAACGCGTGACGCTGCCGGCCGCGGTCGTATCGAACAGCCGGATGGCGCGCGTGAATGCGTCGGTGCGACGCGCAGGTTTGCAGCAGATTTTCGGTGAGCGGATTTTCAGCGCCGAACAGGTCGCGCGGCCGAAGCCTTATCCGGATGTGTATCTGTTCGCTGCAAAGACACTGGGCGTGGAGCCCTCGCGCTGCGTCGTCGTGGAAGACAGCGTGGCCGGTTTGAATGCGGCGCGAGCGGCGGGTATGAAGACGATTGCCTTCGTCGGTGCGAGCCATATCCCCGACGGTTATGCGGATGCGCTTCGCAAGATGGGCATGACACGCATCATGAAGCATATGGATGAACTACCCGCACTGGTCGAGGCCGGTGTGCGTGGGGAGTTTGGCGACGTGCAGTCTTAACGGGCGCAACAAGAAAAAAGCCGGCTGCAATAGCCGGCTTCAAATTCCTGAGAAACCCCGCGCTATTCCGGGCGCGGGTTTTTTCTAATGCATCAAACCTCATCCGCGACGCATTCGCGCGCCGTCGCCAGCGCCTGGCGGAATTCCACCAGCTCGGCGATCGTCAGCATCGGCAGATTGTGTTGTTGAGCGAAACGCTCCACATCCGCGCCGCGCATCATCGTGCCGTCCGCGTTCATCAGCTCGCACAGCACGCCTGCCGGTTTCAGACCCGCGAGAATCGCCAGATCGACCGTGCCTTCGGTGTGGCCGCGGCGCGCGAGCACGCCGCCCGGTTGCGCACGCAGCGGAAACACGTGGCCCGGACGCACGATGTCGGCAGGCTTCGCCGTATCGCTAATAGCCGCGCGGATTGTCGTCACGCGATCGAGTGCGGATACGCCCGTGGTCACGCCATCGCGCGCTTCGATCGAGACCGTGAACGCGGTGCCGTGACGGCTTTCGTTGTTGACAGACATCGGCGGCAGTTCTAGCGCGCGGATTTTGTCGTCGGGCAGGCACAGGCAGACGATGCCGCTGCATTCGCGGATCAGCAAGGCCATGGTTTCGACGGAAAGACGCTCGGCGGAAACGATCAGATCGGCTTCGTTCTCGCGGTCGTGATCGTCTTGCAGGACGACAGCGCGGCCATCGCGCATAGCTTGCAAGGCGGCGGCGATACGCGGCGGAACGGGCTCGGTGGCGAGCAGGGGAAGGTCAAGTGATGCGCTATCCGCAATCACCGACGGAGCAGGAAAAGTAGCAAAGGACATAGTTGAAACGCTCATCGCAAAAGTTGGGCGAAAAACGTTTCAGGGCATTGCAAACAGACAAAGACGCGCCGTTGAACGCCGCGCAAAGCGGCGCTCGCGCACCGCCCGAACCTCTGGCGGCAACACGGAAACGAACATGACTATCTGCACATCTTCTTCCATCCGGACTCTAACCGTCGGCTCTGGCTTCTCACCAGATCTGCTGACCCCACTGCGCTTTCGATACGCTGAAAGCTGAACAAAGCGGGCGCTCGCGGGCTCACCGGCTCACGCTCTCGCGCTGCCGGCATACCGCCGGTGGGGAATTTCGCCCCGCCCTGAAGACGCACTGATTGCCGGATTGACCGGCCGGCAAAGAATACAACAGTCGCGCGGAACCTGCAGCGCAACCCCTACTGATTAGACGGACATCCCGGCTTCACCGCGGATTCTGGCAGCACATCCGCCTGAAAAACTGCATTCGTCAAACCGGCGCGGCCTGGCGCGGCAAATCGTGCGGCGCGGGCACATCCCAGCGCGGCGGCGTTTCCGCCTTCAACGTGACGCGAAACGCGCGCGCTTCGGTGTCGCCCGGATTGCGCAGGCTGTGCGGCTGGTCGGCATCGAACACGATCGCGTCGCCCGTGGCCAGCAATTGGCGCTGGTCGTGCACGCTGACTTCCAGCGTGCCTTCGCTCACCACCAGATTCACTGTGGTGCCCGGCGCGCGGCGCGTGCCGGCCTCGGTATGCAACGGCGCGATACGCAACTCGTGAAACTCGGCGGCGGTCGGCTCGGCGTCGGGATAAAGCGGCCGGGCCGAGTAGCGCCCATTCGAACTGACGAGCCGCGACGAACGCTCCGCCGGCAAATGCTCGAAGCCGTTGGTCGCATGACGCCGCAAGAACGCCGCCACCGAAACCTTCAGCGCCGATGCCACTTTGCACAGCACCTTGATCGACGGCACGCTGCGCGCCGACTCGATCTGCGCGAGCATCGCTCGCGAGACGCCCGAGGCGCGGGCGAGAGCGTCGAGCGAAAGTTGGCGCTCGGCGCGCAAACGGGCGAGATTCACGCCGACCAGATGTTCAAGAGCATCGAAAGGTTCAGCGGCACGCGGCGACGCATCGGTGTCAGCCGTGGGATCGCGAACCAGCGCAAGCGGGGAATGCATGATTGCCTCCAGGAGCGCCGCCGGACGGCGGGCAAGCGGTTAGTGGAAGCAAGATAGCACCGCGCCCCGCCGCGCCCAACGAAGTTATCTTCACACTGTTATCAGCATTGCGGAGGACGATTCTCGCAAAGCTTGTGCGAATTTTTCATATGGGCGTGTTTGGGGCAGATGCGCCCACGCAGACTCAGGCGCTTTGCGCCACGGTCCTTGCCGGCGCATCCATCCGCGCCGCGAACCACGTGAGCAGCAACGCCACCACGCTAACCGCCGCTGCGACCCATGGCAGCGTATCGAGCGAATGGCCGTGATTGATCACCAGACCGCCGAGCCACGCGCCGCCCGCATTGCCAACGTTGAACGCACCGATGTTCAGCGTCGAAGCCAGATTCGGCGCGGCAGCGGCCTCCTCGACCACACGCATCTGCAACGGCGGCACCGTCGCGAACGCCGCAATACCCCACACGAAAATGGTAATCGCCGCCGCCACCTGCGAGTGGCTGGTACGCGCGAAGATCGCCATCACCACCGCGAGCGCCACCAGAATGCCCATCAGCGAAGGCATCAGCGCACGGTCCGCAAGCTTGCCGCCCACGGTATTGCCGATCGTGAGACCGACGCCGAACAGCACCAGAATCAGCGTGACGCCACGCGGCGAGAAACCGCTGACCTGTTCGAGAATCGGCGCGATATAGGTGAACACGACAAACACGCCGCCGAAGCCCAGCACGGTCATCGCGAGCGCGGTCCAGACTTGCGGGTCTTTCAGTACGCGCACTTCGTGACCGAGGCCAACCGGGCCGGAATCATGGCGATTCGGCACCAGCAGCGACACGCCCGCCAGCGACAGCACGCCAAACGCGCTGACGATCCAGAACGCCGCACGCCAGCCAAACTCCTGGCCGACGAACGTCCCAAACGGCACGCCGAGCACATTCGCGAGCGTCAAACCGGTGAACATCAGCGCAATGGCGCTTGCACGCTTTTCAGCCGGCACGAGCGAAGCCGCCACCACCGCGCCGATGCCAAAGAACGAGCCATGCGCAAACGACGTCACCACGCGCGCGATCATCAGCACCGAATAGCTGGACGCAATCGCGCACAGCGTATTGCCGACGATGAACACGCCCATCAGCAACTGCAACGCGAGTTTGCGCGGCATCTTGCTGGTGACCACGGCGAGCAGCGGCGCACCGACGGCCACGCCGAGCGCATAGCCGCTCACCAGCAAACCGGCCGACGGAATCGACACAGCCAGATCGCGCGCGACCTCGGGCAGCAAGCCCATGATCACGAACTCGGTCGTGCCGATCGCGAAAGCGCTGATCGCGAGCGCCAGTAATGGAATGGGCATTTTTCTACTCCAGGTTCTAAAGTTGAGCGTGTCAGCTACGGTGGGCGTTGCGCAGCGCCGTTACGAATTCGATGACCACGCCCGGCGCGAGCGCGATAAACAACTGCTGCTCGGCTTGCTGCGGCCCCATCTGCGGCACTTCGGCAAGCTGATAAGGCAGCTCCGCCGCATGCACGCGCCGCAAGAGCGCCGCCCATTCGTCGGCACTCTCCAGCCGGAAGGCGACATGGTCGATTCGCGGCATAGCCCTGCCCGCTACGGCGGGCACCGTCGCATCGATCAGATGAATCACCGGCCGGCCGTTCGCATACAGCCAGTAGCCGTCGATCGAAAACGGCGGACGCGCGCCCTCCGTCAGCCCGGCGACGTCGACGAAGAAACGTCGGGCGGTCTCGAGGTCGGCGGTGACGATCGTTGCGTGATCGAGTTGCATGGCGCGGGCTGCACGGAGCACAAAGGGTTTACGAGGAGTGCATTGTGAGCGGAACACGTCAATTTGATAATTGGCGTAGCATTTGAAACATTTTCAAATAACTTTGAAAGATCGCGATGGATAACCTCGGTGATATCCGCCTGTTCGTCGAAGCGGCGCAGCAGGGCAGCCTGTCGGCGGCGGGCCGCAAGATGGGCCTAACGCCGGCCGCCGCCAGCGCGCGACTGGCCAAACTCGAAACCGGCCTGAAGACGCGCCTGTTCGAGCGCACCACCCGTCAACTGAGACTCACGGACGAAGGCCGCCTCTACCTGAACTGCTGCCGCCAGGCGCTGCAATCGCTCGACGACGCCGAAGCCGCGCTGCAAGCCGGACAGGGCGTGGTGCGCGGCAAGGTGCGGATCTCTGCGACCTCGGATTTCGGCCGCAACTTGCTGATGCACTGGCTCGACGAGTTCAACGCGCTCTACCCGGAAGTCACGTTCGCGCTGACGCTGTCGGACTCGCTGTCGAACCTGGTGCAGGAAGACATCGATCTGGCAATCCGCTTCGGCGTGCCGCAGGACACCTCGCTCATCGCCCGCAAACTGGCGCCGAACCGCCGTGTGCTGTGCGCGTCGCCGGACTACATCGCGCGCAAGGGCGAGCCGAAAGACCCGAACGATCTGGCGAATTTCGATTGCATCGTGCTCGGCACCGCATCCGGCCCGGCCAACGAATGGCGTTTCACGCGCGGCGAAGAAGTGCAGCACTACACGGTGCCGTTCGAAACGTCCCGGGAAACCAACGACGGCGCGGTCGCCCGCGAATGGGCGCGGCGCGGCTACGGGATCGTGATCAAGTCGATGTGGGACGTGGAAGCGGACTTGCGGGGCGACTGCCTGAAAATCCTGCTGCCCGAATGGCGCTATCCGGACGCGCCGTTGCACGCGCTCTACCACCGCAACCGCTTCATGGCGCCGCGCGTGCGCGTGCTGCTCGATTTTCTGAGCGAGCGCTTCGCGCAGGTGTCAGACGAACTGGAAGGCCTGCTGGGCTTGCCGCCGGAGCGGCCGCGCGCCAAGGCTGCCGCGGAAACCGCATCCGGTGAAGGGCTATAATATTGAGCTACGCTGCAAACGTGCATTGAAAGTGGACCGGAATAAGCTCAAGCGGGCTCGAGCAAGCCCCAGCGCCGCCCCGCGGCGCCGTCCGCACGTTTTCACCTCTCTCCACCTTTTAAACGACGCCCCCAGGTTAACCACTGCGACCGGCGAAAATCGATGACCAAGAAAGTTTATGTAAAGACCTACGGCTGCCAGATGAACGAGTACGACTCCGACAAGATGGTCGACGTACTCGGCGCGGCTGAAGGCCTCGTCAAAACCGACACCCCGGAAGACGCGGACGTCATTCTCTTCAACACCTGCTCGGTGCGCGAAAAAGCGCAGGAGAAAGTCTTCTCCGAACTCGGCCGTGTGCGCGAATTGAAAGAAGCGAACCCGAATCTGATCATCGGCGTGGGCGGTTGCGTGGCGAGCCAGGAAGGCGCGTCGATCGTGGCGCGCGCACCCTATGTCGATCTGGTGTTCGGGCCGCAAACGCTGCACCGTCTGCCGCAAATGATCGACAAGCGCCGCGAAAGCGGCCGCGCTCAGGTCGACATCTCGTTCCCGGAAATCGAAAAGTTCGATCACCTGCCGCCGGCGCGCGTGGATGGCGCGAGCGCGTTCGTGTCGATCATGGAAGGCTGCAGCAAGTACTGCAGCTACTGCGTCGTGCCGTACACGCGCGGCGAAGAAGTGTCGCGTCCGCTCGACGACGTGCTGACCGAAATCGCCGGCCTCGCCGACCAGGGCGTGCGTGAAGTCACGCTGCTCGGCCAGAACGTGAATGCTTACCGCGCCGGCATCACGCTTGGTTCGTCGGAGATCGCCGACTTCGCCCAGCTGATCGAATACGTCGCGGACATTCCCGGCATCGAACGGATTCGCTACACCACGTCGCATCCGAAGGAATTCACGCAGCGCCTGATCGACACCTACGCCAAGGTGCCGAAGCTCGTCAGCCACCTGCATCTGCCGGTGCAGCACGGCTCCGACCGCATCCTGATGGCGATGAAGCGCGGCTACACCGTGCTCGAATACAAATCGGTGATCCGCAAGCTGCGCGCGATCCGCCCTGACCTATCGTTGTCGACCGACATGATCGTCGGCTTCCCGGGCGAGACGGAAGAAGACTTCGACAAGATGATGGCGCTGGTGCACGAGATGAAGTACGACACCAGCTTCTCGTTCATCTACAGCCCGCGTCCCGGCACGCCGGCCGCGAATCTGCACGACGACACCCCGCGTGAAGTGAAGCTCAAACGTCTGCAACATTTGCAGGCTACGATCGAAGAAAACGTGCAGCGCATCAGCGATTCGATGGTCGGCAAGATCGAGCGGATTCTGGTCGAGCGCCCGGCGCGCAAGGACCCGAACGAACTCGCGGGCCGCACCGAGAACAACCGCGTGGTGAATTTCCCGGCGCCGGTCGCGTCGCACGCACGGCTGATCGGCCAGATGGTGGACGTGAAAATCGTCCATGCGTACCCACATTCGTTGCGTGGCGAGCTCGTGCTGGTGCACGACGACGCGCCCGCAACCACCCACTGAGCGACGCCAGCCAGCGTCACAACCCCGACAGGATCGATCCTCCGCCTTGAAGACCACTCAGCAGCATCTGGAATTCACCGCACCGCGCGACGACAACGCGCGGCTCGCCAACCTCTGCGGACCGCTCGACGAAAATCTGCGGCAGATCGAGCAGGCGCTCGACGTGACGCTGCAACGCCGTGGCCACCGCATCACGATTCGTGGGCGCGGCGCGAAACTCGCGCTGACCGCGCTCGAAAGGTTCTACGACAATTCGCAGAAGCCCCTGTCGGTCGACGACATCCAGCTCGCGCTCGTTGAAGTGCGTCAGCCGGCACGCCATCGCGCGAACGGCAACGGCCACAGCACGGAAACACTGGACCCGCGCTTTCCGGGCAATCCGGATCACCCGTTCGATCAGCCCGCCGATAGCGGCGACGACGACCTCGAAGAACTCGGCCCGAAGCTGTACACGCGCCGCGCCGACCTGCGCGGCCGCACGCCGATGCAACGCGAGTATCTGAAGCAGATCATTTCGCACGACGTGACGTTCGGCATCGGTCCGGCGGGAACGGGCAAGACCTATCTCGCGGTGGCTTGCGCAGTGGACGCGCTGGAGCGCGATCAGGTCAAACGCATCGTGTTGACGCGTCCGGCCGTCGAAGCGGGCGAACGCCTTGGCTTCCTGCCGGGCGATCTGGCGCAGAAGGTCGATCCGTATCTGCGTCCCCTGTATGACGCGCTGTACGACCTGCTCGGCTTCGACAAGACCGCCAAAATGTTCGAGCGCCAGATGATCGAAATCGCGCCGCTCGCGTACATGCGCGGCCGTACGCTGAATCACGCGTTCATCATCCTCGACGAGGCGCAAAACACCACGCCCGAACAGATGAAGATGTTCCTCACGCGGATCGGCTTCGGCTCGAAGGCCGTGGTCACCGGCGACACGACCCAGGTCGACTTGCCGCGTGGTCACAAGAGCGGGCTGATCGAAGCGCAGCAAGTGCTGGCGGACGTGCGTGGCATTGCGCTCACGCGCTTCACGAGCGCGGACGTGGTGCGGCATCCGCTGGTCGCGCGAATTGTGGAGGCGTACGATGCGCATTCGCAGAAAACCGCCAGTCCGGCGGATTCGCGCTAGATTGCGTCGTTGATTTACGTCGCTAATTTTGGGCCGAACTCCACTGGACAGGCCGCAGCAAACCAGGCAACAAACCGAACAAGCATGAGCCGCGCACCGAAACTGACGTTGAATCTGCAATTCCCCGCCGCCAAGACCTGGCCGGAACATAAGGCGCTGCTGCCGCGCGCTACCGTGGCCGGCTGGATCAAGGCGGCGCTCTTCGCGGACGGGGAACTGACCGTGCGTTTCGTCGATGCCGAAGAAGGCCGCACGCTGAACCGCACCTATCGCGGCAAGGATTACTCCACCAACGTGCTGACGTTTGCGTACGCCGAATCGGAAGACGATCCGGTGACGGGCGATCTGATCCTGTGCTGTCCGGTGGTCGAAAAAGAAGCCGCCGAACAGGGTAAGCCGCTGATCGCGCACTACGCGCATCTGCTGGTGCACGGCACCCTCCATGCGCAAGGCTACGACCACGAGGTCGAGGAAGAAGCCGAGGAGATGGAAGCGATCGAAACCGAAATTCTCGGCAAGCTCGGTTTCCCCGATCCTTACCAATAGTCTTTCTCAACCTCTTTAACTTCTCCGTCAGAAACTACCGTGAGCACGTCCTCCCCTGAAACCGATACGCGACGCACGCCCTGCCCGGACTACCCGCCCGCGCTCGGCGAACCGCGGCTGCTGACTGAGGAGGAGTTGCGCGCGTCGCTCGAATGCACGTTGCGCGACTGGGACCGCAAAAGCGATCTGTGGCTGTTCGGTTATGGTTCGCTGATCTGGAATCCCGGTCTGCCTAGTGTCGAAGCGGCCCGCTCGAAAGTGCATGGTTATCACCGTGGACTGTATCTGTGGTCGCGCGTGAATCGCGGCACCCCCGAACAGCCGGGTCTCGTGCTCGCGCTCGATCGCGGCGGCTCGTGCTCAGGCATCGCCTTCCGCCTCGCCGCCGAGGGTGCGATGCCGCATCTGGAAGCGCTGTGGCGCCGTGAAATGCCAATGGGTTCGTATCGCCCGACGTGGCTGCCTTGCGTACTCGCCGACGGCCGGCGCGTCGACGCGCTCGCGTTCGTGATGCGGCGCGACGTGCCGACCTACACCGGCAAGCTGCGCGACGAGGTCGTCAAAACCGTGTTTGGCTGCGCGAGCGGCCGCTACGGCACCACGCTCGACTACGTCAGCCGCACTGTCCACGCGCTGCGCGAAAGCGGCATGCCCGACCGCGCGCTTGAAGCGCTGCTCGAGCGTTGCCGGGAGGAAAGCCGCGAGGCCGGTCATGAACCTGAGCGGCAAACGGGCCAAGGATCGCCGCAATAAGGCACACGCAGCCGCTCTCACTTCAGCGCCCCGCTCGATCCTTACTTTTTTGCTCGAAAACGCTTTTCCTCGCGTAATCAGTTAGGATTGACCCATGCCCACCGCGCGCGGCCGGGCGGGTCATAACTGCTTCACTCATCGCCCAGCCGGGCAGGACACGGTCCTGCCATGTGCCTGGTGTATCCTTAATGCTCTGCAACAGCGCGCCCAGTCTCGCCGGGCGCACTACCATGAACGACACGTATCCCAGTCGACACCGAACTAGCGACAAACCACAGGAAAAACGCTCACTCCTCGAGCGTCTGACCGACTTCATCTCGCCCGAGCCCGACTCGCGGGCCGAACTTCTGGAAATCCTGCAGGACGCGCACGAGCGCAACCTGATCGACGCCGACTCGCTGTCGATGATCGAGGGCGTATTCCAGGTATCTGAACTCAGCGCCCGCGACATCATGGTGCCGCGCGCTCAAATGGACGCGATCAACATCGCGGACAATCCCGCCGAATTCATCCCCTACGTGCTGGAAAAGGCGCACTCGCGCTATCCGGTGTTCGAGGGCAATCGCGACAACATCATTGGTGTGCTGCTCGCGAAAGACCTGCTGCGCTATTACGCCGAAGACGAATTCGACGTGCGCGGCATGCTGCGCCCCGCCGTCTTCATCCCGGAGTCCAAGCGCCTGAATGTGCTGCTGCACGACTTCCGCGTGAATCGTAATCACCTCGCGGTGGTGGTCGACGAATACGGCGGCGTGGCCGGCCTGATCACGATTGAAGACGTGCTGGAACAGATCGTCGGCGATATTGAAGACGAATACGATTTCGACGAAGAAAGTGGCAACATCATCGCTTCGCCGGACGGCCGCTTCCGCGTGCGCGCGCTCACGGAGATCGAGCAGTTCAACGAGTCCTTCGGCACACATTTTCCGGACGACGAAGTCGATACGATCGGCGGTCTCGTCACGCATCATTTCGGACGGGTGCCGCATCGCGGCGAAAAAGTCCGTCTCGACGATCTGATCTTCGAGATTCTGCGCGGCGACGCCCGCCAGATTCACATGCTGCTGGTGCGCCGCGACCCGCTCGCGGGCCAGCGCGAGCGCGAAGCACAGCACGTGCAGACCTGATCCGCTTCTTTTCTTCGCCTCTTCAACTCCTCACGCCGACCGCGCAACAATGGCCGACCCGATTACATCCCGTTCGCGCCGCGGCGTGAGTGCTCCTGTCGCCCCTGCCACCCAGGAGGCGCGCGGCCGTGCACTGCCCCGCTGGCATTACCTCGTCGCGCTGGCCGCAGGTGCAGCCAATACGCTGTCGTTCGCGCCAACGCCGCATGGCGGCTGGCTCGAACTCGTCATCTTCGCGTTCTTTTTCGCATGGCTCACGCGCACGACCGGCTGGAAAAGCGCCGCGCTGACGGGTGGCGCATTCGGCTTCGGCAACTACGTCACCGGCGTGTGGTGGCTGTACGTCAGCATGCACGACTACGGCGGCATGGCCGCACCGCTTGCGGGCGCGGCAGTCGTGCTGTTCACGTTGTATCTGGCGGTGTATCCGGCACTGGCTGCCGGCATCTGGTCGTTCTGCGCGGGGCACGCGCGCAACGGCGCATCTGACACCGACAAACCGTTCTCGCCGACCTGGCATGGCGCGCTGGCGTTTGCTAGCGCGTGGGCAATCGGTGAATGGCTGCGCGGCACCGTATTCACCGGTTTTCCGTGGCTCTCGAGTGGTTATGCCCAGGTAGACGGCCCGTTCGCCGGGTTTGCACCCGTGGCGGGCGTGTACGGCGTCGGCTGGATGCTGGCGCTGGTGGCCGCATTGATCGTGCAGGCGCTGATGCCGCTGTTGCCTTCGCGCGGGCAGCTCGATACCACCGATGGCGGCAACGAGGCTAAACGCAGCGTCGCACATGTTGCAGTGCCAGGGGGAATCGCGGTTGTGCTGATCGCGTCCGGCCTGCTGCTGCCGCTCGCGCAATGGACCCTGCCGGCCAACGCGCCGCTGACGGTGCGCCTCCTGCAGGGCAACGTCAAACAGGAAATGAAGTTCGAAGTAGCCGGCATGCGCGCCGCGATCGACCAGTATCAGCAGATGATCACATCCAAGCCGGCCGACCTGATCGTCACGCCGGAAACCGCCATTCCGGTGCTCGCGCAGCAATTGCCGCCGCAGTTCGCCTCGGCGGTGCGCAACTTCTCAGACACGACCGGCACCGCGATCGTGTTCGGCGCCATCGGCGGCACGATCACGCCGGAGGGTCAGGTGGTCGACTACACGAACAGCCTGTTCGGCGTCACGCCGGGCACGCGCGACGTATATCGCTACGACAAGCACCATCTCGTGCCATTCGGCGAATTCGTGCCGTGGGGCTTTCGCTGGTTCGTGAATCTGATGAGCATTCCGCTCGGCGATTTCGCGCGCGGCGCGCCGGTGCAGAAGCCGTTTATCGTGCATAACCAGCCGGTCTCGGTCGATATCTGCTACGAGGATATTTTCGGCGAGGAGATTGCGCGGAATATTCGCGAGAGCGACACGCCCGCGGGCGTACTGGTCAACTCGACCAATCTCGCCTGGTTCGGCGACACGATCGCGCTGGATCAGCATCTGCAGATTGCGCGCATGCGTTCGCTGGAAACCGGCCGACCGATGCTGCGCGCGACCAACACCGGCATGACCGCCGCGATCGACGCCAACGGCAAGGTGATCGGGCGCCTGACGCCGTACACGATCGGCTCGCTCGATGTGACGGTGCAAGGCACCTCGGGCAGCACGCCTTATGTGACGAGCGGCAATAACACGGTGCTGGCCGTTTCGCTATTGCTGCTGGCGTTCGGGTTTGCATTCGGGCCGGGGATTACGCGGCGGCAAAACGGTAAGAAATAACTCGCGATAAAACGGCGTGACTGTGCGCATGCCGTTTATATGTGAAAACGCCGTGGTGAATCTCGCCTCAATAGAAAAACGCGCGCTCCGGAACCCCGTGAGCACGCGCTCATAAAAAATCAGGCTTTACTGATTCGACGCAATTCGCTGCTGAATATGTTGTGCGCGCGCCGGTGAAGCCGGATGCGAACTCAACATGCTCGATTTACCGCCATCCAGTTGCGCGAGCTTGTTGAACGCCGTCACCAATCCCGACGGATCGAGATTCTTCTTTTTCTGCAGGTCGAATGAATAATCGTCGGCCGCGCTTTCCTGGGTTTGCGAGAACTGCGCATTAATCAGCTTCTCGGAAAAATCGCCCAGCTGCGAACCGGACAACGCCCCTGCCACACCACCCGCTGACGACGCCACCGAACGCGCCGCCGAAGTCGCGTACGCGACCTGCATCGCCTTCTTCGTATGGCCGAGTGCAACGTGACCCATCTCGTGGCCGACCACACCGCGCACTTCGTTGTCGTTCATCATGTCCATCAGGCCGCTATAGACGCGCACGCAGCCGTTGGCCATCGCCCATGCATTGACGTCCTTGGTGATGTACACCTTGTAGTTCACTGGCACGCCGTTGATGTTGTTGCCCAGTTGCGCGGCGATCTTGTTCAGGCGTTTCTGATACTTACTGTTTGCGGGGGCAATCTGATTTTCGCTATCCAGCTGCGCGCACGACT
Organism: Paraburkholderia nemoris; assembly: GCF_905221015.1. Taxonomy (NCBI): domain Bacteria; kingdom Pseudomonadati; phylum Pseudomonadota; class Betaproteobacteria; order Burkholderiales; family Burkholderiaceae; genus Paraburkholderia; species Paraburkholderia nemoris. The sequence goes on from NZ_CAJNBO010000012.1 coordinate 129,701, forward strand.
TGTCGGTCAGCGCACGCACGTCAGCATCGCTGAGCGTGGCGGCCTGAGCGGCCTGCTGGCCGGACTGGATCAGCGCAGTCGGATTAACGTTGCTGACGTTCGAGCACGCAGCAAACAGCGCGCAGGCAGAAGCGGCAATGACAAAGCGGTACGATTTCATGGTGGAAGTCTCTTTTGCGGACGTTATTAATATCGACGGCGCGCTTTAATGCACCGCCCATTCGCAATGGCCGCAGATCACGGGAGAAAAACTCCGCGTATGTCGATTGCATAAACCATTACGCCACGCGGCAGACAAAAAAAAATGCGCCTGACGGGTAGGCGCATTTTTACCACAAACGTAAGCTTAAATTTATGCTTATGAAAGCGTGAATGACATCATTTTGCAATTTAGTGAAAATTGCGGGCGGCGCGATTCCAGACAACCGCACCATTGAGCGGTGACGCGTACTTCGCTCAATCCGCCGGCACCGTATCAATGAACGACTGACGCAGCGACAGTTTCTGGAAATGTTTATCCAGGTTCGGATACCCTTCGCGCCAGTTCAACTCAGGCATGCGGAAATCGAGGTAGCCCAGCGCGCAGCCCACAGCGATATCCGCGAGCGTGTAGTGATTGCCCGTGCACCACGGCTTTGTGCCCAAGCCTTGTGACATGGCGATCAGGCCTTCGTCGATCTTGCGCTGCTGCCGCGCGACCCACGCGTCCACGCGCTGCTCGGGCGCGCGCTGGGTGCTTTCGAGGCGAATCAGCACCGCGGCGTCCAGCATGCCGTCGGCGAGCGCTTCCCAGCAGCGCACTTCGACGCGCTCACGCCCGGACGGCGGAATCAGCTTGCCGACCGGCGACAACGTATCCACGTATTCGCAGATCACCCGCGAGTCGAACACCGCTTCGCCGTCTTCCATCACGAGGCATGGCACCTTGCCGATCGGATTGAAGGTGTGAATCGTGGTATCCGGCGCCCAGACGTTCTCGGGCACGAGTTCGTAGTCGATCTTCTTGTCGGCCAGAACGATCCGCGCTTTGCGCACGAACGGGCTGGCGAGCGAACCGATGAGTTTCATCATTACCATCTGCCTTTTCTTGAATTCGGCGAAAGTATAAGTGGTCGGCGGCATTCCCGAGCACAGCGCAGTCGCTTCGCAAGCCGCATGGATGCTCGCTGTGGATGGATTGCAACATTGCCGCGACGCCAGCATGCCGTCTACCCGGCCAAATGGCCAACGTGGCAGGGGCGACCACCTCTCCCCGCCAGTATCCGCGCAAAATAAGTCTCCGCATTGGGCGCTACAATCTCACGATGAACCAGCCGACCGAACCCACCATCGCCATCGACGTCTACCGCACGCGCCGTGAGCGCGTCCTCGCCGCGCTGCGCGCGACGGGTGGGGGCGTCGCCATCGTCCCCACCGCGCCGGAAAAGCTGCGCAACCGGGACGCCGACTACCCCTACCGGCACGATAGCTACTTCTACTATCTGACGGGCTTCACGGAACCCGAGGCGTGGCTGGTGCTGGACGCAAGCGCCGCATCGGGCGAACCGACCTCGATCCTGTTCTGTCGCGAGAAGAATGTTGAGCGCGAGACGTGGGAAGGTTTCCGTTTCGGGCCGGAGGGCGCACGCGAGGCGTTCGGCTTCGAGGCCGCCTTCCCAGTCGACGAAATCGACGCGCAGCTACCGCGCATTCTCGCCGACAAGCCATCGCTGCATTACGCGCTCGGGACCTCGGCGGAACTGGACGAACAGGTGCGCGGCTGGCTCGACGCGGTGCGCTCGCTGGGCCGCAGCGGCGTCGCCACGCCCACCGCCGCGCATGATCTGATCCCGCTGCTCGACGACATGCGGCTCATCAAGGATTCCCACGAACTCGCCATCATGCGCCGCGCCGGACAGATTTCCGCGCAAGCGCATCGCCGTGCCATGGCCGCCTGCCACCCCGGCGTGCGCGAGTACGAACTCGAAGCCGAGCTGCTCTACACCTTCCGCAAATTCGGCGCGCAGGCGCCGGCTTACACGTCGATCGTCGCCGCGGGCGCCAATGCCTGCGTGCTGCACTACCCGGCCGGCAACGCGATCGCCCAGGACGGCGACCTGATCCTGATCGACGCCGCCTGCGAACTCGACGGCTACGCGTCGGACATCACCCGCACCTTCCCGGCAAGCGGCCGTTTTACGCCGGCGCAGCGCGAGTTGTACGACATCGTGCTGGCCGCGCAGCAGGCTGCCACCGACGCCACCCGCGTCGGCGCGACCTTCGACGATCCGCACCAGGCCGCCGTGCGCGTGCTGTCGCAAGGCCTGCTCGATACCGGCATCATCGACCGCACGAAGTTTGCCTCGGTCGACCAGGTGATCGCCGAACGCGCCTATGCACCGTTCTATATGCACCGCACCGGTCACTGGCTCGGCATGGACGTGCACGATGTCGGCGACTACCGCGAACGCGGCGCGCCGCGCGACGAAGCGGGCGCGCTGCCGTGGCGCACGCTGCAGGTGGGGATGACGCTGACCATCGAGCCCGGTCTGTACATCCGTCCGACTGACGGCGTGCCCGAGCGCTACTGGAACATCGGCATCCGCATCGAGGACGACGCGATCGTGACGGCGGCCGGTTGCGAGCTGATCACACGCGACGTCCCGGTGGCGGCTGACGAGATCGAGGCGCTGATGCAGGAAGCCCGCGCGGCCCAGCCGCTAAAGCAGTAACCGCGGCAGTAACCCAGGCAGCAACCCAAGGAAGCAAACCCGCAATGAACGACGTTTCCCAGTCGACGGTGATTCTGAAACCCGCCGCGTCCGACCATGGCTTCGATTTCGACGTGACGATCGTCGGCGCCGGGCCGGTCGGTCTGGCGCTTGCCGGCTGGCTGGCGCGCCGCAGCGCGACGCGGGCGCTGAAGATCGCGCTGATCGACGCGCGCGAGCCGGAAGACTCGATTGCCGATCCGCGCGCGATCGCCGTCTCGCACGGCAGCCGGATGATTCTCGAGCCGCTGCGCTGGCCTGCCGACGCCACCGCGATCCAGCGCATCCACGTGTCGCAGCGCGGCCATTTCGGCCGCACGCTGATCGACCACAGCGAGCACGGTTTGCCGGCGCTCGGCTACGTGCTGCGTTATGGCTCGATCGTGCATGGTCTCGCCGAAGCGGTTCACGCGAGCCCGGTGCACTGGTTCCGCTCCACCTCCGCCGCGGCGCCGACTCAGGACCTCGACGGCGTCACGCTGCCGATCGAAACTGCGGGTGTCACACGCAATCTGCGCACGCGGATTCTGGTGAATGCCGAAGGCGGGCTGTTCGGCGACCAGAAACAGAAAGCCACCGGGGACGCAGGCAGCAGCGCCGGCGGCGGTACGCGCGATTACGGGCAGACCGCGCTGGTCGGCACGGTCACCGTGTCGGCGCCGCAACCGCATGTGGCGTGGGAGCGGTTCACGTCGCAAGGGCCGATCGCACTGCTGCCGATGGGCGGCGTGCGCGGCGCGAATTACGCGCTGGTCTGGTGCTGCGCACCCGACGAAGCCGCGCGACGCGCACAGCTCACCGACGACGAATTCCTGCTTGAACTCGGCACCGCATTCGGCAACCGCATGGGCCGCTTCACGCAAATCAAGGGACGCGCGTCGTTCCCGCTGGGACTGAACGCGGTCGATACGCTGGTGAACGGCCACGTCGTTGCAATCGGCAATGCGGCGCAGACGCTGCATCCGGTGGCGGGTCAGGGTCTGAATCTGGGCTTGCGCGACGCGCACGCGCTCGCCGATGCCTTGTCGGCAGAAGGTCCGACCCCGCTGGCTCTCGCGACGTTCGCGCAACGCCGCGCGCTCGATCGGCGCCTGACGATCGGTGCAACCGACACGCTAGCGCGCCTTTTCACCGTCGACTTCCCGCCGCTCGCCGCCTTGCGCGGCCTCGCGCTCACCGCGCTCGAATTCGTGCCGCCGGTGAAAACCGCGCTGGCGCGGCAAATGATGTTCGGCCAGCGCCGCTGAGCGCGGTCCGTTCGCGCCTGACGCCCTCGGCCGTTGCAGCCTTTTTAGGCACCGTACCAGGCACATACAACGGCAAATAAGCACGCACATTGGCGGCGCCACGCGAACGGTGCCGGTTCTATGGACCGGACCACTTTCATAGAAGATTTAATGAGTTACGGCAGACTCAAGTCGGGTGTCGACTATCCGTTAACGCTAAAATACCGGTTTTCCTTCGCATTTCGCGCAATCTTCGATTGTCAGAAACTTAACAATCGGCCACAAGCGCGTCCAAGTCATGCCCACTCTCGGCCCCCACAATCTGCGAAACAACCTGTTCGTCGCCCCCATGGCCGGCGTAACCGACCGGCCGTTCCGCCAGCTGTGCAAACGGCTGGGCGCGGGCTATGCGGTGTCGGAAATGGTCGCCTCGAACGCGCAGTTGTGGAAAAGCGAAAAAACCATGCGCCGTGCTAACCACACGGGCGAAGTCGAACCGATCGCCGTGCAGATCGCCGGCGCGGATCCGGCCATGATGGCCGAAGCCGCGCGCTACAACGTGGCGAACGGCGCACAGATCATCGACATCAACATGGGCTGCCCGGCCAAGAAAGTGTGCAACGTGGCCGCGGGTTCCGCCTTGCTGCAGAACGAGCCGCTGGTGCAGCGCATCGTCGAGGCCGTGGTAGGCGCGGTGGGCGTCGGCCCGGATGCCGTGCCCGTCACGCTGAAGATCCGCACCGGCTGGGATCGCGACAACAAAAACGCTTTGACGGTCGCCCGTCTGGCCGAAGCCGCCGGCATTTCCATGCTGACCGTGCACGGCCGCACGCGCGCCGACCTGTATCACGGCGACGCCGAATACGAGACCATCGCTGCCGTCAAAGCAGCGGTGCGCATTCCGGTGGTCGCCAATGGCGACATCACGTCGCCGCAAAAAGCCCGCGAGGTGCTCGCCGCCACCGGCGCCGACGCCATCATGATCGGCCGCGCCGCTCAGGGGCGTCCGTGGCTGTTCCGCGAGATCGAGTATTTCCTGCAAACGGGTGAGTTGCTGCCGCCGCCGCGCATCGACGAAATCCAGCAGGTGATGAACGAGCATCTCGAAGATCACTACGCGTTCTACGGCGAATTTACGGGCGTGCGCACTGCGCGTAAGCATATCGGCTGGTACACTCGCGGCCTTTCTGGCGCCAACGTGTTCCGGCACCGTATGAATACGCTGGACACCACGCGCGAACAACTCCTCGCCGTCAACGAATTCTTCGACGCCCAAAAGGCGATTTCCGACCGCCTCGTCTACGTCGACGAGACGCTCAGCAAGAATGACGGCGAGCCGGACCATACCGACCGACTAGCAGCATGAGCAAGAACAATATCGAACAATCTGTCCGCGACAGCCTGGGGATGTATTTCCAGGATCTCGACGGCTCCAATCCGCATGACGTCTACGACATGGTTATTTCATGCGTGGAAAAACCCTTGCTCGAAGTGGTGCTCGAGCAGGCCGGCGGCAATCAGTCGCTGGCCGCCGAGTATCTCGGCATCAACCGCAATACGCTGCGCAAGAAGCTGCAACAGCACGGTCTGTTGTAGTTTTTTTTCGGCGCCCTGCCACGTTTCCCTTCGGCTTTTCGTCTTCATCATGATCAAGCAAGCGCTCATCTCCGTTTCCGACAAGTCCGGCATCGTCGACTTCGCCAAGTCGCTGTCGGACCTCGGCGTCAAGATCCTGTCGACCGGCGGCACCGCGAAACTGCTCGCGGACGCGGGCCTCTCCGTCACCGAAGTCGCCGACTACACGGGCTTCCCGGAAATGCTGGACGGGCGTGTGAAAACGCTGCATCCGAAGGTGCACGGCGGCATTCTGGCTCGCCGCGACCTGCCGGAACACATGGCAGCGCTTGAAAAGCACGACATCCCGACGATCGACCTGCTGGTCGTGAATCTGTATCCGTTCGTGCAGACCGTATCGAAGGAAGAGTGCTCGCTGGAAGACGCGATCGAGAACATCGACATCGGCGGCCCGACCATGCTGCGCTCGGCCGCGAAGAATCATCGCGACGTGACCGTCGTGGTCGATCCGGCGGATTACGCGGTCGTGCTCGACGAAATGCGTGCGAATAGCAACGCGGTCTCGTACAAGACGAATTTCCGTCTGGCCACCAAGGTGTTCGCGCACACCGCGCAGTACGACGGCGCGATCACGAACTACTTGACGAGCCTGACCGACGAACTGCAACACTCGTCGCGCAACACTTACCCGGCTACCTTCAACCTGGCTTTCGACAAGGTGCAGGATCTGCGCTACGGCGAGAACCCGCATCAGAGCGCTGCGTTTTACCGCGATCTGTCGGTGCCGGCCGGCGCACTGGCGAATTACAACCAGTTGCAGGGCAAGGAACTGTCGTACAACAACATCGCCGATTCCGATGCAGCGTGGGAATGCGTGAAGACGTTCGACGTGCCGGCTTGCGTGATCGTCAAGCACGCGAATCCGTGCGGCGTGGCAGTGGGTGCGGACGCGAACGAAGCGTATGCGAAGGCATTCCAGACCGATCCGACCTCGGCGTTCGGCGGCATCATCGCGTTCAACCGTGAAGTCGACGAAACGGCGGCGCAAGCGGTGGCAAAGCAGTTCGTCGAAGTGCTGATCGCACCGTCGTTCAGCGCGGCAGCTCGTCAGGTGTTCGCGGCCAAGCAGAACGTGCGTCTACTGGAAATCGCCTTGGGCGAAGGCCATAACGCGTTCGATCTGAAGCGCGTCGGCGGCGGCCTGCTGGTGCAATCGCTCGATTCGAAGAACGTGCAGCCGCACGAATTGCGCGTGGTCACGAAGCGTCACCCCACGCCGAAGGAAATGGACGATCTGCTGTTCGCATGGCGCGTCGCGAAGTACGTGAAGTCGAACGCGATCGTGTTCTGCGGCAACGGCATGACGCTCGGCGTCGGCGCGGGCCAGATGAGCCGCGTGGACTCGGCGCGTATTGCGAGCATCAAGGCGCAGAACGCCGGTTTGACGCTGACGGGCTCGGCGGTGGCGTCGGATGCGTTCTTCCCGTTCCGTGACGGTCTGGATGTGGTGGTCGCGGCAGGCGCAACCTGCGTGATTCAACCGGGCGGCTCGATGCGCGACGACGAAGTGATCGGTGCAGCAGACGAGCACAACATCGCGATGGTGTTGACCGGCGTGCGTCACTTCCGGCATTGATCTGATTTGCGGCACGCGGGCGGCGTGGGTGTTACGCGGCGCTCGTTGAAACTGGCTTTCGATGAAACGGCCTGGCGGAGATTCCGCCGGGCCGTTTTCTTTTGCGTGTGCGCGATCTCTTTTCAACGTATGCAGCAGGTTTTATTCCGCCTGCATCGCTGCACACCGACCGCCGCCCCGCGCGTTCGTTGTAGTATCCCAAGCACCTGCTTTTTACCGCATACGCGGCACCTCATGAGAATTCTCGGCATCGACCCCGGCTTGCGCGTGACCGGCTTCGGCGTGATCGATCAACACGGTCATAAGCTCAGCTACGTCGCGAGCGGCACGATTAAAACCGCCGACGCCGATCTGCCGTCGCGTCTCGGCACCATCTTCGAAGGCATTTCGACGCTGATCCGCCAGCACTCGCCCGACCAGTCCGCGATCGAAAAAGTGTTCGTCAACGTCAACCCGCAATCCACGCTGTTGCTCGGCCAGGCTCGGGGCGCGGCGATCTGCGGACTGGTGGCGGGTGGCGTACCGGTTGCCGAATACACGGCCTTGCAGTTGAAGCAGGCTGTGGTGGGTTATGGCCGCGCGACCAAGGAGCAGATGCAGCAGATGGTAGTCCGTCTGCTCAATCTCTCCGGCGTGCCCGGCACCGATGCGGCCGACGCCCTCGGCATGGCGATCTGCCACGCGCATGGGGGCTCGACGCTCAGCACGCTGGGCGGCATCGCGCCGTCGCTGGCCAAGAAAGGCCTGCGAGTGCGGCGCGGACGGTTGGTCGGGTAGGCGCGCCGACGTAGCGCTTTTGCGCGTGTTGCCACCTGGGTGAGGCAGCCGCAAGAAAGTGTCAACCATGTCCCCGTACGCCGCGCCATTCCACTCACCCACTGCGCTACACTCGCCCTTTCTCTCAAGATTGAATCCGCCATGATCGGTCGCATTGCCGGCGTTCTGCTGGAAAAAAACCCGCCGCATCTACTCGTCGACTGCAACGGCGTCGGTTACGAAGTCGATGTGCCGATGAGCACGTTCTACAACCTGCCCTCGACCGGCGAGCGCGTCGTGCTGCTCACGCAAATGATCGTGCGCGAAGATGCGCATTTGCTGTACGGCTTCGGCACTGCCGAAGAACGCTCAACCTTCCGCGAACTGCTGAAGATCACCGGCATCGGCGCGCGTATGGCGCTCGCCGTGCTCTCCGGCATGAGCGTGCATGAGCTGGCGCAGACCGTCACCATGCAGGACGCAGCACGCCTGACTCGCGTGCCTGGCATCGGCAAGAAAACAGCGGAGCGGCTGCTCCTCGAACTGAAGGGCAAGATCGGCGCCGACCTGGGCGCGCTGGCGGGCGCGGCGTCGGCATCCGACCACGCCTCCGATATCCTGAACGCACTGATCGCATTGGGTTACTCCGAAAAAGAAGCGTTGGCGGCCATCAAGAACGTGCCGGCGGGCACCGGCGTTTCCGAAGGCATCAAGCTCGCGCTGAAGGCGTTGTCCAAGGGTTAAAAGCTCATGCCGTGACGATAGCGCCGCGTGCGACAAATAAAGCTTCGCACACGGCGGCACGGCGCACACCCTGGCCGTTCGGCCGAGTTTCGCAACGGGCGGGGCGCGGTACAATGACCGCATGATCGAAACCGACAAACTCGCCGCCGAGCGCATCATCGCGGCCACGCCCGTCTCGCCGAACGAAGAAGCGTTCGAGCGCGCGTTGCGCCCGCGCCAGCTCGAAGAATATGTCGGGCAGGAAAAAGTGCGTGGTCAGCTGGAAATCTTCATCGAGGCCGCCAAGCGCCGGTCGGAATCGCTCGACCACGTGCTGCTGTTCGGGCCGCCGGGTCTCGGAAAAACCACGCTCGCGCACATCATCGCGCGGGAAATGGGTGTCAATCTGCGGCAAACGTCCGGCCCGGTGCTTGAACGCGCCGGCGACCTCGCGGCATTGCTCACCAACCTCGAAGCCAACGACGTTTTATTCATCGACGAAATTCACCGGCTATCGCCGGTTGTCGAAGAAATTCTGTATCCGGCGTTGGAGGACTATCAGATCGACATCATGATCGGCGAAGGCCCGGCCGCGCGCAGCGTGAAGCTGGATCTGCAGCCGTTCACGCTGGTCGGCGCAACCACCCGCGCGGGTATGCTGACTAATCCGTTGCGCGATCGCTTCGGTATCGTTGCGCGGCTCGAGTTTTATAACGCCGAACAACTGGCTCGCATCGTCACGCGTTCAGCGTCATTGCTGCATGCACAGATCCACCCGGATGGCGCATTCGAAATCGCCAAGCGCGCACGCGGCACGCCGCGGATCGCGAATCGGCTGTTGCGCCGCGTGCGCGATTTCGCCGAGGTGAAAGCGGACGGCAACATCACCGCAGAAGTGGCGGACGCGGCACTCAAGATGCTCGACGTGGACGCGGTCGGCTTCGACCTGATGGACCGCAAACTGCTCGAGGCGATCCTGCACAAATTCGACGGCGGCCCGGTCGGCGTCGACAATCTGGCAGCGGCAATCGGCGAAGAGCGCGACACGATCGAAGACGTGCTCGAACCGTACCTGATCCAGCAGGGCTTCCTGCAGCGCACCCCGCGCGGCCGGGTCGCCACGCTGCTCACGTACCGGCATTTCGGCCTCGCCGCGCCGGACGCTTCGAGCCCCATTTCCGGCCTGTGGGATTCGGCCGCGACCTGAACTGGATGCGCGAGTTGAAATAACTCGCGCCGTTTAACGCCCCGGTTCAGGCACCCTCTTCTTGAAGCTGTCGTCATCGCTCGGCGTGTCGAGATGCGACACGTCCGCCCACGACACGATCATCGCCTTGCTGGCGTCGTCGGCATAATCCACAACGTTGACGCTCGTGTTCAGCAACGCGTAATCGCGCGGCGCATCGAGCGACAAACCGCACGCAAAGCGACGCACGCAATCGAGCACACCGCCATGCGCGACGACAGCGATCCGGCCGCCCGGATGCGCGGCCACCAGAGGCTCGATCGCATGCAGCACGCGGTGATAGAGCGTGCGCTGCGATTCACCTTCAGGCGGCGCGAAACCAGGATCGCGGGTTTGCCAGTGCGCGTACTCATCAGGGAAACGGACGGCGATTTCGTCGCTGTCATGCCCTTGGAACGCGCCATATGAACGCTCGCGCAAACCTTCACGCAGTTGCAGCTGAAGGCCGAGCGCGTCGGCAATCGGCTGCGCAGTTTGCTGAGCACGTTGCAGATCGCTCGAATAGATCGCGTCGAGCCGCGCGCCCTCTTTCACCTCACTCGCGATGCGGCGTGCAAGGCGTTGCGCCTGCGCGAGGCCGGTCGTCGCGAGCGGAATGTCGATGTGACCTTGAATGCGCTTGATGCGGTTCCAGTCGGTCTCGCCGTGGCGAATGAACAGAATCTGCGTGGTCATGGGATGAGCGTGGGCGCCAATAGCCGGTTATGCCGAGCCGCTATTGTCGCAAAAAGCGGCTGGAGGAGTGGAAGCGTGCCGCCGAATACACCATACGGCAGCAGTTGAATCTCAAGCGTTCGTCTGCAGCCAGAACGTGACCGGTCCGTCATTGACGAGCGATACCTGCATATCGGCGCCGAACTCGCCCGTCTCGACGATCGGGTGCTTGGCGCGCGCTGCCGAGACGAAGTAGTCGAATAGCCGCTTGCCCTCGTCGGGCGGCGCGGCGGGTGTGAAGCTGGGGCGCAGGCCGCTGTTGGTGTCGGCCGCCAACGTGAACTGCGAAACGAGCAGCAAGCCACCTGCGCGCCCGGCGCCGTCGAGGTTCTGCACGGAGAGATTCATCTTGCCGGCCGCATCGCTGAAGACGCGGTAGCCGAGCACCTTGGCGAGCAGCCGGTCGGCTGCGGCCTCCGTGTCGCCACGTTCGGCGCATACGAGCGCGAGCAGGCCCGCCTCGATTGCGCCGGTCACGCGGTCGCCCACGCGCACTTCCGCGCGCCGAACGCGCTGGATCAGCGCGATCATCGGCTCGACTCCGGATGCAACAACGCCCGAATCAGCATCGTTATCGCTGAGCCATCAAGCCGTCAGCGTGACGCGCGCAAAACGGCGCTTGCCGACCTGCACGACGTACTCGCCGGCTTCGACCTTCAGGCCCTTGTCCGACACGGTCGTGCCGTCGATCTTCACGCCACCCTGCTCGATGTTGCGCAGCGCCTCGCTGGTCGACGGTACGAGATTGGCCTGCTTGAGCAACTGGCCGATTGCGAGCGGTGCGCCCGCGAGCGTCACGGCCGGAATATCGTCCGGCACGCCGCCCTTCGCGCGATGGTTGAAGTCTTCGAGCGCACGTTCGGCATCGGCTTGCGAGTGGAAGCGCGCAACGATTTCCTGACCGAGCATCACCTTGAAATCGCGCGGATTGCGACCCGCTTCGATTTCCTTCTTGAAGCCGGCGATCTCGTCCATCGGACGGAACGACAGCAGTTCGAAGTAACGCCACATCAGCACGTCGGAAATGCTCATCAGCTTGCCGAACATGTCCGTCGGCTTTTCGCTGATACCGATGTAGTTGTTCTTCGACTTCGACATCTTCTCGACGCCGTCCAGGCCTTCGAGCAAGGGCATCGTCAAGATGCACTGCTGTTCCTGACCGTACTGCTTCTGCAGTTCACGGCCCACCAGCAGGTTGAACTTCTGGTCCGTGCCGCCGAGCTCGAGGTCGGCATTCAGCGCGACCGAGTCGTAGCCTTGCATCAGTGGGTACAGGAATTCGTGGATCGAGATCGGCACACCGCCCTGGAAGCGCTTGGTGAAATCTTCGCGCTCGAGAATACGCGCCACCGTGTAGCGCGAAGCGAGCTTGATCATGCCGTCGGCGCCGAGCGGCATCGACCATTCGCTGTTGTAGCGGATTTCAGTCTTATCGCGGTCGAGCACGAGTGCTGCCTGATCGAAATACGTCTTTGCGTTCGATTCGATCTGCTCGCGCGTGAGCGGCGGGCGCGTGGCATTGCGGCCCGACGGATCGCCGATCAGCGAGGTGAAGTCGCCGATCAGGAAGATCACCGTGTGACCGAGATCCTGCAACTGGCGCATCTTGTTCAGCACGACCGTGTGGCCGATGTGGATGTCAGGCGCGGTCGGATCGAGGCCGAGCTTGATGCGCAGGGGCACACCGGTGGCCGCGCTCTTCGCGAGCTTCTGTGCGAATTCTTCTTCGATCAGCAGTTCGTCGACGCCGCGTTTGGTGACGGCGAGTGCGTGACGGACTTCGTCGGTGATCGGGAAGGCGGGGCTGGGCTTGGTGGACTCGGTGGTCATGCTGGAAACGTGAAGTCGCGAAAAAAGGAGATTGTCCCATAGATGCGCGCCGCCGCGCCCACTGACTCGGCCACGAGCGCGCCATCGACGCGTGATTTCGGTCTCTCGGGACGCGCCATTGGCATCGTCACGCTTTATATTCGACCGCGCTTGCACCGATAATCTGCTAAAACAGATCGCAACGAATCATCGAGAGGAGCAGCAACGTGGCGCAAGACCCCGCAGACGGCGTGTACTTGGGATTGATGTCCGGCACGAGCATGGACGGCGTGGACGGTGTTGCCGTCAGATTCGCGAAAGGAAAGCCGCCGGTGGTGCTGGCCGAAGCGTTTGTCGGTTTCGCGGCGGGCTTGCGCGACGCGCTGTTCGCACTTCAACAGCCGGGCGACAACGAGATCGAGCGTGAAGCGCTGGCCGCCAATGCGCTCGCCACACGCTACACGGTGTGCTGCCACGAACTGCTGGGCGCGAGCCGCGTGCCGGCTTCGGAAGTCCGTGCAATCGGCGTGCACGGTCAGACGGTGCGGCATCGGCCGGAAAAGGGTTACACGCGGCAGATCAACAACCCAGCGCTGCTCGCGGAAATGATGCACATCGACGTGGTCGCCGATTTTCGCAGCCGCGACGTCGCGGCCGGCGGCCAGGGTGCACCGCTCGTGCCGGCGTTTCACGCCACGGTGTTCGGTGCGAAAGACGAAACGCGGGTGGTCTGCAATCTCGGTGGCATCAGCAATATCACGATCCTGAACGCGACCGGCGGCGTGCGCGGCTTCGACTGCGGACCGGCGAACGCGCTGCTCGACGAATGGGCGCAGCGTCATCTCGGCAAGCCTTTCGACGAAAACGGCCATTTCGCCGCAAGCGGACAGGTCGATCGCACGCTGCTGAACGCGCTGCTCGACGAACCCTTTTTCTCTGCACAACCGCCGAAAAGCACCGGCCGCGACTTGTTCAACCCGCAATGGCTGGATGCCAAGCTCCAACCGTTCGCCGCCCTCGCCCCCGCCGACGTGCAAGCCACGCTGGTCGCGCTGACCGCCGTAACGGTTGCTCGCGAAATCGAACGGCATGCATCGGACGCCAAGGCGGTCTACGTGTGTGGCGGCGGTGCGCGCAATCCGGAGATCCTGAAAGCACTGCATCAGGCGCTGGAGGACAGCGGCGTAAGCGGCGTGCCCGTGATGACGACCGACGCGCTCGGCGTACCACCGAGCCAGGTCGAGCCGCTGGCCTTCGCATGGCTGGCAATGCGCTGCGTGGCGCGCCTGCCGGGCAATTTGCCGGCAGTTACTGGCGCCAGCGACGAACGCGTGCTGGGGGCGATCTATCCGCGGTGATTGGGGTAGTTCAGCTCAGGCAATAAAAAACGGGGCCGAAGCCCCGTTTTCTTTTACAACCTATCGACTAGTCAGCCATCAAACCGAAAACGACGAGCCGCAACCACACGTGGTTTGAGCATTCGGGTTCTTGATGACGAACTGCGCGCCGTTGATGTCGTCCTTGTAGTCGATCTCAGCGCCGACCAGATACTGGTAGCTCATCGAATCGATCAGCAGCTGGACGCCGCTCTTATTCATGACGGTGTCGTCTTCGTTGACGGCTTCGTCGAACGTAAAACCGTACTGAAAGCCCGAGCAGCCGCCGCCCTGCACGAAAACGCGCAGTTTGAGGTCCGCATTGCCTTCTTCTTCGATCAGTTGCTTGACCTTGTCAGCCGCTGCGTCGGTAAAAACGAAGGGGGCGGGCATCTCGGTCACGGGTGTATCGGTGACTGCGTTCATTCGAACTCTCCAAAAAGCTTCTAACCGCTATTGTAGGGCTGATCTCGATATCGTGCCGAAGCCCACAAAATCAATGGGTTCTTACAGCAAATTCAACGGTCGGCCCTGATGCCGCCACCAGCCTGCCTGAGCAGACCGCGTCGGCAGCTCCGGCAACAAAACACTTACTGCAAAGCCTGGCTACGAACCAATAAAAAAAGCCGCCTTCGCGAAAGCGTTGGCGGCTTTTGCAGCATTCCAGCCCGAAAGCCGGATTGCACATGAAGCGATTAACGCTTCGAGAATTGCTTCCGGCGACGTGCCTTGTGGAAGCCGACCTTCTTACGTTCGACTTCACGAGCGTCACGCGTAACGAAGCCAGCCTTCGACAGTTCCGGCTTCAGCGTTGCGTCGTAGTCCATCAGCGCGCGGGTGATGCCGTGGCGAACCGCGCCGGCTTGACCCGTTTCACCGCCACCGTTCACGTTGACTTTGATGTCGAACGTGACGCCGTGGTTCGTGAGTTCCAGCGGCTGACGCACGATCATCAGCGACGTTTCGCGCGAGAAGTAATCGGCGATAGGCTTGCCGTTTACAATGATCTCGCCCTTGCCAGCCTTGATGAAGACGCGTGCGACGGCGCTCTTGCGGCGGCCCGTGCCGTAATTCCAGTTACCGATCATGTGGGCTCCCCTTAGATCTCGAGCGCTTTCGGCTGTTGTGCCGAATGCGGATGCGTTGCTTCAGCGTAGACCTTCAGCTTCTTGATCATCGCGTAGCCGAGCGGGCCCTTCGGCAGCATGCCCTTGACCGCTTTCTCGAGCGCACGGCCCGGGAAGCGTTCTTGCATCTTGCCGAACGTCGTTTCATAAATACCGCCCGGGTAACCCGAGTGACGGTAGTACTTCTTGTCAGTAGCCTTGTTGCCCGTGACTTTCAGCTTGCCGGCGTTGATAACGATGATGAAATCACCGGTGTCGACGTGCGGAGTGAATTCAGGCTTGTGCTTGCCGCGAAGACGGTGTGCCACTTCGCTGGCGACACGCCCGAGAACCTTATCCGTCGCGTCAATCACGTACCATTCACGCGTAACCTCATGGGCTTTTGCGGAAAACGTCTTCATGATCGATCCAAAAAAATTGCTGCGCCCAATGTATTTTTTCCTGCTTGTAGTGTGCGCATCGAGGCGCGTGCAGGCTCTCCCTGGTTCTTCCTCCGCGGGCGCGGATGCGGAAAAGCTCTGAATTATAAAGGAATTTGTCACGCCGAGTCAAAGCTTGCGGGGGTTTCGGCGCGAAATCGGGCGATCCGGCGCCGGGATTTGGCCATTTGCCCTTCCCGTTAGCCCCGAATCCGGCGTTCGCGAGATCGAAGCCGTGGGCGAAAAAAAACCCGAACGAGCGGTTCGGGTTTAATCCACCAAAGGAGGAGGTGGAGGAGACAGCGGAGGTTGCAGAACTGCTGCAACCGATGGGATTGATTATATGAGGCACCCTTGTGCGACGCAAGAACATTTGCATTGTGAAATTCGATTTTACAATGTGGCAGACGATCTCGCCGATCAAAAAATTCTAAATTCCTTTTAAAATCAATCACAAAACTCCGTTTAAGAGCTTGCATACACAGACATCATCTAGAGTAAAACCCCTAAATCTGTCAGGGCATTCCCGAATCGCCGAAACATGCCGCACCGCAACACGCAAGCGGTCATCGGGCATAAGTTCCAGCGAAAGTCCCCTCGGGCGGACGCGCAAACACCGGGCTACAATGCGTTTTCGATATAAGCGCAGCGCGGTGGAGCACAGCATGGAATGCAAAGTTAGCTGGATGGGGCAAGACGGGATGGCATTTGCGGCCGAGACGGGCAGCGGTCATCTGGTCACGATGGATGGCGCGCCGGAAGGCGGCGGCCGCAATCTCGCGCCGCGTCCGATGGAAATGGTTCTGCTCGGCACGGGCGGCTGCACAGCGTACGACGTCGTGATGATCCTGAAGAAAAGCCGCCAGGAAATCGCCGGCTGCTCGGTGACGCTGAAGGCCGAACGCGCCAGCGAAGATCCGAAGGTGTTCACCAAGATTCACTTCCACTTCACCGTGACGGGCAAGAATCTGAACCCGGCTACCGTGGAACGTGCGATCAACCTGTCGCACGACAAATACTGCTCGGCGTCGATCATGATCGCGAAGACCGCCGAGCTCACGCACTCGTTCGATATCGTCGCGGGTTGAACTCGGCGCCTCGGCCCAGGCTTCTGCGCGGATAACCGCGCATTGAGCCAAACCAGCGCGTCAAAATAAAAATGCCGGCGTCCACACGGACGCCGGCATTTTTTGTTGGGTGGCAAAGCAAGCCGATAAGCCGGATTCTGTGCACGCGCCACGTTCGAAAACGCGACACGCGTAGCAGTCATTCCTCTAGGCGCGCCATTACTGACGTGCTCAAGCTTCCTACCCGCAGACGTGACGGGGGCCCCGTCCTGCATCTCGAAGATGCTAGCCTGCCTACTTGGAATTGCTCCGGGTGGAGGTTACCGTGCCGGTCTGCCTTGCAGCAGCCGCGGTGCGCTCTTACCGCACCGTTTCACCCTTACCTGATCCCGGCTTGCGCCGGGCCATCGGCGGTTTGCTTTCTGTTGCCCTGTTCCGCGTGTCACCACGGATGGCCGTTAGCCATCACCCTGCCCTATGGAGTCCGGACTTTCCTCGCCCTCTTTGACCGAAGCCGCAGAGGCCGCGACTGCCTGGCCTGCTTTGCTGGGGCGCATTTTAACACTGCGGCGAATAGGGTGCGGCTTTAGCGCGAACGCCGTCCTGTACGAAAGACGGACGTGTCGTCGTAAAACGCGGGGGATTCGTTCTCGGCGCACCAGCCCGGAATCCCTAGGACGGGCAGCGGCGCAAACATGCGGCTCGTCAATGCTTCGGTGCCCAATAGTGCCGTGCTGACAGACTCGTCGAGCCATGCATCGCGATCCGCGGCGTCCCACCCGAAGTACTCGGACGGCACGTCGACGATCCACGCGTGGCCCGTGCAGGCCTTGAACGGTGCGATCAGCTTTTCCAGCAACGCATGACCGAAGCAGCGCACTTCGCAGCGTGAGCCCCAGGCGTCACGATGAGCAACCATCAGCGTCTGCCAGTCGAACCCGCGCAAAGCCGCGCTCAACGCCGGGTCGGCACTCGCGAACAGCAGCGCGTTTTCGTCAAACAAGGTCAGCGTATCGCGCACGCCGCCGCGAGTCGGGCCGACGCCTAACACGTCGATCGCCGCCGACTGCCGCGCGTTCAGCGCCGCCTTGATCCGAGGAAACGCAAACCACATCGACCCGTTGAAGAAGTCATGCAGGTTGTGGCGCGTCGGCACGCAGCCCGTCGACGCGATGTGCGCCTCGTAAGCCGCGCCCGGCGGCAGATCGTCCTGCGCAATGAATGCGAGACGCTGGCCGCGCCCTGTCATCTGCCGCATTTCGCCGGCATCGGCATTCATTTCTGCGAGCAGGGCGGCGTAGCTCGTCAGCGCGCCCTGCTGCCAGCGCTCGCCGCGCGTCGCGAACTGTGCGAACCACGGCTTCGACCAGTCGATATCGGCGAAACCGAAGCCTACGCGCGCCGTCTCTTGCACCTGCATCTACTGCAACCTTAGACGAGGCGCCAGCCAATCGACTCACCGCCGCGCAGCGGCACAACAGGCGTATCGCCGACCGGCAATTCAGCCGGCAGCGTCCATTCTTCGCGGCGCAACGTGACCTTCTCTTCGCTGCGCGGCAGACCATAGAAATCCGCGCCGAAGAAGCTGGCGAAGCCTTCGAGCTTGTCCAGCGCGCCTGCTTTGTCGAACGCTTCCGTGTAGAGCTCGAGCGCATGCAGCGCCGTGTAGCAACCCGCGCAGCCGCACGCGTGCTCCTTCAAACCCTTCGGATGCGGTGCGCTATCCGTGCCGAGGAAGAAGCGCGGATTGCCCGAGGTCGCCGCCTCGACCAGCGCCACGCGATGCGTCTCGCGCTTCAACACCGGCAGGCAGTAGTAATGCGGGCGAATGCCGCCCTGGAAGATCGCGTTGCGGTTGTACAGCAGATGGTGCGCGGTGATCGTCGCGCCCAGCAGCCCCGGCGCCACGCCGGCTTCGCGGATGTAGTCGACCGCATCTTTCGTGGTGATGTGCTCGAACACCACCTTCAGCGCCGGAAAGGCGCGGCGCAGCGGCGTCATCACTCGGTCGATGAACACCTTCTCGCGGTCGAACAGGTCGATGGACGAATCCGTCACTTCGCCGTGCACCAGCAGCGGCATGCCGGTTTCCTGCATCACTTCGAGCGTTTTGGCGCACTTCATGATGTCGGTGACGCCTGCGTCCGAGTTGGTCGTGGCACCCGCCGGGTACAGCTTCACGCCATGCACAAAGCCGCTTTCGCGCGCGCGGCGGATTTCGTCGGGCGGCGTGTTGTCGGTCAGGTACAGCGTCATCAGCGGTTCGAACTTCGCGCCTTCCGGAATCGCGGCGACGATTCGCTCGCGGTACGCCTGCGCCATCGCGGTCGTGGTGACCGGCGGCTTCAGGTTAGGCATGATGATCGCGCGGCCGAACTGGCGCGCGGTATCCGGCAACACGGCAGCGAGCATCTCGCCGTCGCGAACGTGCAGGTGCCAGTCGTCCGGGCGGGCGAGCGTAACGGAGTCGATGGTGTCGACGGAATCGAGGGAGGCGTTGGAAGCGGTCATGGCGAGAGGGGAACGAGATTCGGCGGCAAAAAAAGCAAATCGGCGCGCTCGAAGCGGTACAAATCACAGCAATTCGCAGCGCTGGAGCCTAAACACACGTCAATTTTGCTATTTGGCGCTTCTGGCTCGGTGATATGCTTGGAAAATCATCATTGTAACGGCTCGCCCCGTTCACAGGCTTACCCGCAACATGTGCCAACTTCTCGGAATGAACTGCGCCGCGCCGACGGACGTCACGTTCTCGTTCACCGGCTTTGCGGCGCGCGGCGGCGTCACCGATCACCACGCGGACGGCTGGGGCATCGCCTTCTTCGAAGACAAAGCCTGCCGCCTGTTCATCGACCATCAATCGTCGGCGACCTCGCCGATCGCCGAGATGGTCAAGCGCTACCCGATCAAATCGAAAAACACGATCGCGCATATTCGCAAGGCGACGCAAGGGCACATCCTGCTGGAAAACTGCCATCCGTTCATGCGTGAACTGTGGGGGCGTCACTGGATCTTTGCGCACAACGGCGACCTGAAAGATTATTCGCCGGCGCTCAACGGCGTCTATCAACCCGTCGGCACAACCGATAGCGAGCTCGCCTTCTGCGCGTTGCTGCAAGGCTTGCGCAAGGCTTTTCCGGGCTGCCAGCCACCGCTGGAAGAGCTGTTCGCAGCGCTCGAAACGCTCACGCGCGAGATCACGCAATTCGGCGTGTTCAATTTCCTGATGTCGAACGGCCAGGCGCTGTTCGCGCATTGCTCGACACATCTGCACTACATCGTGCGGCGCTGGCCATTCTCCACCGCGCATCTGGTCGATGCCGACGTGTCGATCGATTTCGCCAAATACACGACGCCGGAAGACCGCGTCGCCGTGATCGCGACCAAACCGCTCACCGACAACGAAGTGTGGACCGCTTTCAAACCGGGCGATCTGCTGATGTTCCAGCACGGCGAAGTGATCGGCCGGGTTAACGTGCCGGTGCCGGCTTCGGTGCTGGAGAAGCTGCTCAATCCGGCGCTGGATGCGTCGGCTTCGGCGACTACGATTGCGGCTTCGGTTGAGGCGGTGGCCACAGCCGCCGAGCTCGACCTCGAAGCCGCGGACGACACCGCCGCTTTCGAATCCTGACCCGGGTTGGGTGGCGTTCGCGAAAGCCTGAAACGTCATCAGACACAAAAAAGCCGCTTCTTTCGAAGCGGCTTTTTTTCTGCAAGGGCCACGTCAACCAACGTGGCCCAGCAATAACCTCAGTGCAGGATCTTCGCCAGAAAATCCTTCGCGCGATCCGACTTCGGATTCGCGAAGAAGTCTTCCTTCCTGTCGTCTTCCACGATCAGGCCCTTGTCCATGAAGATCACGCGGTGCGCGACCTTCTTGGCAAAGCCCATTTCGTGCGTGACGCACATCATCGTCATGCCTTCCTGCGCGAGTTCGACCATCACGTCGAGCACTTCATTGATCATTTCCGGATCGAGTGCCGAGGTCGGCTCATCGAACAGCATCGCGATCGGGTCCATCGACAACGCGCGCGCAATCGCCACGCGCTGCTGCTGACCGCCCGACAATTGCCCCGGAAACTTGTCCGCATGCGCACGCAGGCCGACGCGATCTAGCAGCTTGTAGCCCTTGGTCGTGGCTTCGTCCTTCGAGCGGCCGAGCACCTTGACCTGTGCGAGCGTCAGGTTCTGCACGATCGACAGATGCGGGAACAGCTCAAAGTGCTGGAACACCATGCCGACCTTCGCACGCAGCTTCGACAGGTTGGTTTTCTTGTCGGTCAGCGATTGGCCGTTGATGACGATCTCGCCCTTCTGGAACGGCTCGAGGCCGTTGACGGTTTTGATCAGCGTGGACTTGCCCGAGCCCGACGGCCCGCACACCACCACCACTTCACCTTTTTTGACTTCCGTCGTGCAGTCCGTCAGCACTTGAAACTGACCGTACCACTTCGAAACATTCTTGATAGAGATCATCTTGCGACCTTTTTCTGAAGACCTTTGACGAGGCTCGACGCGATCACGCAGATCACGAAATAACACGCGCCCGCGAACAGTACCATTTCGACATTCGTGCCGTCACGGTCGCCAATATTCGTGGCAGTGCGGAAGAAGTCGGCGAGGCTGATCACGTAGACGAGCGACGTATCCTGAAACAGCACGATACCTTGGGTGAGCAGCAGCGGCACCATCGCGCGGAACGCCTGCGGCAGCACGATGAGGCGCATCGCCTGCGGGTAGCTCATGCCGAGCGCAAACGCGGCATTGACCTGCCCGCGCGGCACCGCCTGAATGCCGGCGCGGATGATCTCCGAATAGTACGCCGCCTCAAAGAGCGAGAACGCGACCATCGCCGAAGCCAGCCGAATATCGATATCCGGCGACAAACCCAGCACGTTCTGCAGCACCTGCGGCACGATCAGGAAGAACCACAGCAGCACCATCACCAGCGGGATCGAACGGAACACCGTCACGTAGGCCTTGGCGAACCATTCGAACGGCTTGATCGGCGACAGCCGCATGATCGCGAGAAGGGTGCCCCAGACAATGCCGATCACGATCGCGATCAGCGTGATCTTGATGGTGACGATAGCGCCGGTCCAAAGCGTAGGCAGTGCGCCCGGAATACCGCTCCAGTCGAAATGATGCATCACTTACCTCCGATATAGCCGGGCAACCGGGTCTTGGCTTCGACCCAGCGCATCAGTTGCATCACGACCAGATTGATCAGCACATAGGCCAGCGTGACCGCGATGAACGACTCATACGTCTGCGACGTGTAGTCGACCAGTTGGCGCGCCTGGGCCGACAGATCCAGCAAACCGATGGTCGACGCAACCGCCGAGTTCTTGAAGATGTTCAGAAACTCGGACGTGAGCGGCGGCACGATGATCCGGTACGCAACCGGCAGCAGCACGTAGCGATACGTCTGCCACTGCGTGAAACCCATTGCCAGACCCGCGGCGCGCTGGCCGCGCGGCAATGCGTTGATACCCGAGCGCACCTGCTCGCACACGCGCGCGGCGGTAAAGAGCCCGAGGCACAAAATAGACGATGAGAAGAACTGCGCGCCCGGCGGCAGTTGCTTGTACCAGTTCCCCATCGACGCAGGCAGCAGTTCCGGTATCACCAGATACCAGATAAAGAACTGCACGATCAGCGGGATGTTGCGGAAGATCGCGACGTAGAGCGTGCCGATACCCGACGCCCATTTGTTCGGCACCGTGCGCAGCACACCGAACAACGAACCGACGATCAGCGCGATCACCCATGCTGACAGCGACACGGTGATCGTCACCCAGAAGCCGGACAGCAGCCAGCCCAGATAGGTGGTCGGCTCGCCGGTGGAGACCGGACTCAGCAGAATGCCCCAGTTCCAGTGATATGACATGACCAAGACTCCAGCAAAAAGAAACGGAAGAAGCGCGTGGCCCCTTCCGTTTCGTTCAGCGTTTCAAAAAAACAGCTAAGGTTTAATCGATTGCCTTGTCATTCGGGCTCTTGTAGAGCGCCTTGATGTCATCGCTTTCCGGGAAGGCCAGGTTCAGGCCCTTCGGCGGAATCGGCGATTCGAACCACTTCTTGTAGATCTGATCGGCTTCGCCCGAGGTTTCGACCTTCGCGATCGCGTCGTCGACGACCTTCTTGAATTCCGGATCGTTCTTGCGAATCATGCAGCCGTACGCTTCATGCGATTGCGGCGTACCGACGATCACGAAATCGCCCGGGTTGTTCGACTTGGCGCGTTCGCCAGCCAGCAGCGCGTCGTCCATCATGAACGCAGCAGCGCGGCCGGTGGAGAGCGTCAGGAACGACTCGCCGTGGTCTTTCGCGCTGATGATGTTCATGCCCATGCTCTTGTCCTGATTCATCTTGCGAAGCAGGCGCTCGGAGGTGGTGCCGGCGGTCGTGACGACCGTCTTGCCCTTCAGGTCAGCGAAGTCCTTGATGCCGGAGTCTTTCTTGGTCATCAGGCGCGTGCCGATCACGAAAATCGTGTTCGAGAAGGCAGCCTGCTGCTGGCGCTCGGTGTTATTCGTAGTGGAGCCGCATTCCATGTCGACGGTGCCGTTTTGCACCAGCGGAATACGGTTTTGCGACGTGACCGGGGTGAGCTTGACCTTCAGGTTAGGCATATTCAGCTTTGCCTTGACCGCCTCCACCACCTTCAGCGCGAATTCCTGCGAGTAGCCGATGACATTCTGCTTGTCGTCGTAATACGAAAACGGGATCGACGATTCGCGGTGCCCCAGCGAAATGACACCCGTGTCCTTGATCTTTTTGAGCGTACCAGCGTCTTGCGCATGCGCGCCAACCGTAAACAGTCCGAGAGTCGCGAGCAGCAGCGCAGCTTTTTTAACCTTCATGTGTGATCTCCTTGGCAAGAACCGGCGCCAGTTTAGCAAAGTAATTATTCTGAAAGTATTGCTATAAACCATGTTTGTTGCGCCCGCGCGCCGCTACGGGATTACAGCAGCTTAATCCGGCAATTCAAACACGGTGAATACGCAAAGGCGGGCGGCATCGATAGGATGCCGCCCGCCGGGTGAAACACGCGGTCTTGTGGACCACGTCAAAGCAAGGATTCGCAGCGGCCCGCGAGGTGGCGGGCCGCCGTTTCATGCCAATCGATCAGGGATACAGGCCGCGCAATTCGCGCGCTTCAAGGATCCGCTTACATGCGACGATAAACGCCGCAGTCCGCACGGACACCTTCTGCTCGCTCGACACTTGCCACACAGCGGCAAATGCTTCGCGCATGACGCGCTCGAGACGCTGGTTGATCTCGTCTTCGGTCCAGAAGAAGCTCGAGAAGTCCTGCACCCACTCGAAGTACGACACCGTCACGCCACCGGCGTTAGCCACGACGTCCGGAATCACGAGAATGCCGCGGTCGTGCAGAATGTCGTCCGCTGCCGTGGTGGTCGGGCCGTTGGCGCCTTCCACAACGATCTTCGTCTTGATCTTGCCGGCGTTCTTTTCGGTGATCTGGTTTTCCAGCGCGGCCGGAATCAGGATGTCCGATTCGACCGTCCAGAATTCTTCGTTCGTGACTGCGTCGGCTTCCGGGAAACCGCCTACGCCACCGTTCTTCGCCACGTAATCCGCCAGCGCAACAGCATCGATACCGGTCGACTTGTACAGCGAGCCAGTGTGATCCTGCACCGCGACCAGCTTCGAGCCCGCTTCTTGGAACAGACGTGCGGCGATACCGCCCACGTTACCGAAACCTTGAACAGCAATCCGTGCACCTTCGATGTCGACACCGATACGGCGTGCCGCTTCGGAAGCCACCACGAACACGCCACGGCCCGTCGCTTCGCGGCGGCCCAGCGAACCACCCAGCGCGATCGGCTTGCCCGTCACGACGCCCGTAGCCGTTTGGCCCTGGTTCATCGAGTACGTGTCCATCATCCACGCCATGATCTGCTCGTTCGTGTTCACGTCCGGCGCGGGGATGTCGGTATTCGGTCCGATGATGATGCCGATTTCGCTCGTGTAGCGGCGCGTCACGCGCTCCAGCTCGCCACGCGACAGCGTACGCGGATCGACACGAATACCACCCTTCGCACCGCCGTACGGCACGTTCACAGCAGCATTCTTCACCGACATCCAAGCCGACAGCGCCATCACTTCCGACAGCGTCACGTCCTGGTGATAACGCACACCGCCCTTACCCGGACCGCGCGACACGTTGTGCTGCACGCGATAGCCTTCGAAGTGCGCGACCGTGCCGTTATCGAGTTCAATAGGCACATCGACGATCAGAATGCGCTTCGGGCGCTTCAGGGTTTCGAGCCAGCGGGACAGCGAGCCGAGGTACGGCGCGACGCGGTCGACCTGACGCAGGTAGTTGCCCCACGGGCCGAGGTCGTCTTTATTCAGGTAGGAAGGAACAGACTGCAACGTTGACGCGGATTGTGCTGCTTGTTGCTGGGATGACATGAACGCTCCGGCGTTGATCGAGTGACAGCATTGTCGAAAAACGCCGTTTTGAAATCCAATGCCGTTTCATTATCCGATTATGTTTTTTATGCATAACCATCAAAAAGCCGCAAATTCGCGTCGTGGGGAAGCAGGTTCTCAGGCAGCGCTTGAGCGTTGGGCGATCTCCTCGGACACCACGTCCCACAGTTGCCGCACAAGTATCTGCCGCGCATCGTCGGTCTTCGCTACAAGCTTGTCGCGATAGAGCCGGATCTCCATGGTTAGCGTGAGTTGCCCCTCAGGCGTGCCGCGGGTCGCACGGTCGAGCCGGATCAGCTTGCCGTCGGCGACCGCGTCTTCCACAGCGCTGTGCGGCAGGAAGGCGATGCCGTGGCCGGCCAGCGCCATGGCCTTGAGCCCCTCGGCCATGTCGGTTTCGTACAAACGGTCGAGATACAGGCGCTCCGGCGCGTTGGCGAGGATCACCTCGGTCATGCGGCCCAGATACGCGTTCGGCGTGTAGGACAGATAGGGTGTGGGCGCCTCGGGGGTGCCCGGCAACGTGTGACGTGCCCGGCCGGCGCGCCCCGGCGCGGAGAACGGACTGATCGGCTCGTTGCCGAGCGTGAGCATGTCGTAGCGCGCCGGATCGAGCGCGACCGGATGACTCGGATGGTGATAGCCCATCATCAGATCGCAGCCGCCTTCCACCAGCGACAATGCCGCGTCGTGCACGTTCAACGCCCGCAGCCGCGTGTGAATCGGGCCCATCTGCGCTTCGATGCGCTGCAGCCAGCGCGGGAAGTACGTCAGCGACAGCGTATGCGGCACCGCGAACTCGATGGTCGCCTGCGGCGTGGCCGTGTGGCCGCGCAGTAGCGCGCGTGCCTCGTGGAACTGCGACAGCATCGCGAGCGCCTGCTCGTTGAACACCTGGCCGGCCGCGGTCAGCCGCGTCGGGTAAACCGAACGGTCGATCAGTTCGGTGCCGAGCCACGCTTCCAATGCCTGAATCCGCCGCGAAAACGCCGGTTGCGTGACATGACGCAGTTCAGCCGAGCGGCTGAAACTACGCGTTTCCGCGAGCGAAACGAAGTCTTCGAGCCATTTCAGTTCCATGCGAAAGCCTGCTGCCAGCGGGAGGGAGGAAGTCAGCATTCTAGCGGCGCGGGGTGGTGCCGCCGGGTTGAGTGGTAAAATTCGCGGTTCCCTCCGTTCCCGATCCGCTCGCTGAGCGCTCGCTTTGACTCCGGCCCCCATCATGTCCGACACCCGCCCCGACACCCTGTTCGCGCTGAACGCGCTCTCCCCGCTCGACGGCCGTTACGCCTCGAAAACCGAAGCCCTGCGCGACTGGCTCTCGGAAGCCGCTTTCATGCGCAATCGCGTGACCGTGGAAATCCACTGGCTGATCGCGCTATCGCACGCCGGTTTCGCCGAAGTGCCGCGCTTTTCCGAAGCCGCCGAACAATTCCTGCTGCAACTGGCCGAGCGCTTCACCGCGCACGACGCCGCGCGCATCAAGGACATCGAGCGTGTGACGAATCACGACGTGAAAGCGGTCGAGTACTGGCTGAAGGAATCGGTCAAGGGTCAGGAAGAACTGGAACGCGCGAGCGAGTTCATCCACTTCGCGTGCACCTCGGAAGACATCAACAACACGTCGCACGGCCTGATGCTCGCCGGCGCGCGTGAACACGTAATTCTGCCGGCACTGCGCTCGGTGCATCAGCGCCTCGTCGCGCTGGCTCATGCGCAAGCCGAACAGCCGATGCTGTCACGCACGCATGGCCAGCCGGCCAGCCCGACCACGCTCGGCAAGGAAATCGCCAACGTCGCCGCACGTTTGGAACGCGCGATCGACCGTATCGCGAAGGTCGAACTGCTGGGCAAGATGAACGGCGCGGTTGGCAACTTCAATGCGCACCTGTCCGCGTATCCGGAATTCGACTGGGAAGCGTTCTCGCGCGAAGTGGTCGAACAGCGCCTGAAGCTCACGTTCAATCCGTACACGATCCAGATCGAACCGCACGATTACATGGCCGAACTGTTCGACGCCGTGTCGCGCGCCAATACGATCCTGCTGGATCTGGACCGCGACGTGTGGGGCTACATCTCGGTCGGCTACTTCAAGCAACGCACGAAGGCCGGCGAAATCGGTTCGTCGACGATGCCGCACAAGGTCAATCCGATCGACTTCGAAAACTCGGAAGGCAATCTCGGTCTCGCCAACGCCACGCTGCGCCACCTCGCCGACAAGCTGCCGATTTCGCGCTGGCAGCGCGACCTGACCGACTCGACGGTGCTGCGCAATATGGGCGTCGCGTTCGGCTACTCGCTACTCGCGTACGACTCGCTGATCCGCGGCCTCGACAAGCTCGAAGTGAATGCACAGCGTCTGAACGAAGACCTCGACAACTGCTGGGAAGTGCTGGCCGAGCCGGTGCAAACGGTGATGCGCCGTTACGGCATCGAGAACCCGTATGAGCAGCTGAAGGAACTGACGCGCGGCAAGGGCATCACGCGTGAAGCGCTGCAAACGTTCGTGACCGGTCTCGCGATTCCGCAAGATGCGAAGGATCGTTTGCTCGCCATGACGCCGGGTTCGTATATCGGCAAGGCAGTCGAACTGGCGAAGCGGATCGCTTAAGACCCAGTCACTGCCTCGCAGCTTCGGCCATAAAAAAGGCGCTCACAAACGTGAGCGCCTTTTTTTCATCCTGCAACGTCAGTGGGTTTAACTAAAACCTCACCGCTCCGTCATCTGCCTCAACACCTCTTCGACGATCGCTTCCGGCGACAGCTCGATGCTTACCGTGATCGCTTCATCCGGACCCGGCTCTTCGAGCGTATCGAGCTGACTCTGCAGCAGCGACGGATCGAAGAAGTGGCCGGTGCGCGTGGTCAGCCGCCCGCGCAGCACTTCGAACGAACCCTTCAGATAGACGAAGCACACGTCCTTATCGCCGTTGCTCCCGCCGCGCAGAACATCGCGGTATGAGCGCTTCAGCGACGAACACGTGAACACCGCCTTCTCGCCCGCCCTCTGCTTTTCTTCGATCGCCGCACGAATAGTTTGCAACCACGGCCAACGGTCTTCGTCGGTCAGCGGAATGCCGTGGTGCATTTTCTCCTTATTGGCGGCGCTGTGAAACGCGTCGCCGTCGGTGAACGCGCAGTGCAGGCGTTCCGCCAGCATTTCGCCAATCTTCGTCTTGCCGGCGCCCGACACGCCCATTGCGATCAAAATCATCAAAAACTCCTTACACGACCGTCGCGAGCGCGAAAGTCAAACCCAGGCCCATCAGGGAAATGACCGTTTCGAGGAGCGACCATGTCTTGAAGGTCTGCCCCACCGTCATACCGAAGTATTCCTTGATCAGCCAGAAACCGCCGTCATTCACGTGCGAGAAAATCAGCGAGCCCGAACCGGTGGCGAGCACCAGCAATTCCGGCGTGACCTGCACGCCGCTCGCCGAAGCGATCGGCGCAACGATGCCACAGGCCGTCGTCATCGCTACGGTCGCCGAACCCGTGGCCAGACGAATCAGCGCGGCCACCAGCCAGCCGAACAGCAGCGGCGACAGATGCATGGCCGTCGCCACGTTGACGATTTCCTTCGAGATGCCGCTATCCATCAGCACGCGCCCGAAGCCACCGCCCGCACCGACGATCAGCGTGATGCCCGCGATCGGCGCCAGACATTCGCCACAGAACTTCTGGATCTGCTCACGATTGAAGCCGCGGCTCGCGCCGAAGGTCCAGAAGCTGACCAGCACAGCGATCAACAGCGCGACGTCCGAGTTGCCGACGAAACGCAGCAGGTCGTTCGCCAGGGTCTTCGGCGTAAACACGAGATCGGCCCAGCTGCCGACCAGCATCAGAATCACCGGCAGCAGAATCGTGAACAACGTGATGCCGAAGCTCGGCAACTCGCGCTTCGGCGCCGCGCTCTTCGCGTTATTTTGCGCGTCGTCACCGTGGCCGAGGAATTGCGCGGCGAGCGGATTGTTCTCCGGCAGCTTGATGTAACGGCTGATCAACAGTGCGAACAGCGGACCGGCGACGATCGCCGTCGGCACGCCCACGATCAGCCCGTACGCAATCGTCTTGCCGATGTCGGCGTGATACGCCTGCACCGCGAGCATCGCGGCCGGGTGCGGCGGAATCAGACCGTGCACGACGGACAGGCCCGCAACCATCGGCAGACCGACCAGCAGCAGCGACTTGTTGGTGCGTTTGGCGACGTTGAACGCAATCGGAATCAACAGCACGAAGCCGACTTCGAAAAACACCGGCAAGCCGACGATGATCGCCACGACCATCATTGCCCAGTGAATATGCTTCTCGCCGAACTTGTCGATCAGTGTGGTCGCGATGCGCTCCGCACCGCCCGATTCGGCCATCATTTTGCCAAGCATGGTGCCGAGGCCGACCACGATCGCGATGTGGCCGAGCGTATTGCCGTTGCCGGTTTCGAACGATTTGACGATCGTGCCGATCGGCATGCCGGATGCGAGGCCCAGCAGCAGCGAAACGATGATCAGGACGAGGAACGGGTAAACCTTGTAGCGGGTGATCAGCAGGATCAGAAGTGCGATGGCGATCACCGCGAAGACCAGCAGCGTGCTGCCGTGGACAGCTTCCATGAAGCTCCTCCTTTGCGTTATTGATTGTTGGTGCGGAACACAGCTGGCACCTGTCTCACGGCGACCTCGAGCGGTGCCTGAAAACCCGGCAAGCCGCGCGGACGCTGAATTTTACTGTTTGTTGTCTTTAAAAGCGCGCGAATCCGGCACGCACATCGCAAAGGAGCCTCGGCGCGACAGCCTGACAGGCTGTTTCGACGAGGCTCCTTTGTGTAGGACCTGGTTACTGGACTAAAGTACGGGCCGTTTCAACTCAATGGGCAGGCGCGGCCAGTTCGCTGGCGGCACGTGCGAGACGCGTGACTTCGTCCCAGTTTTGCGCCGCAAGTGCAGCCTTCGGCGTCAACCACGAGCCGCCCACGCAAACCACATTCGGTTGCGCGAGAAAATTGATGGCGCTTTCGGCCGTGATGCCACCGGTCGGGCAGAATTTCAACGTTGGGAACGGACCGTAAAACGCCTGCAGCATCGGAATACCGCCGGCTTGCTGCGCCGGGAAGAACTTGACGATTTCGTAGCCGAGTTCGAGCGCCGCGATAATGTCGCTCGGCGTCATGACACCCGGCAGCAGCGGCAAACCCGCATCCTGCGCCGCCTTGTGCATATCTTTCGTCAGACCTGGCGACACGCCGAATTGCGCGCCCGCTTTCTTCGCCTGAAAACAATGCTCCGGCTTCGTGATCGTGCCGACTCCAACCACGATGTCTTCGGACAGTTGGCTCGCGCGTTCGATCGCTCCGAGCCCCGCAGCCGTGCGCAGCGTGATTTCGAGCACCTTCACGCCGCCCGCATGCAGCGCGCGCGACACGTTTTCGCCCTGTTCGACCGAGTCGAACGCGAGCACCGGAATCACCGGGCCGAGGCGCACGATATCGCTTACTGTTTTCGCCGTCATAGTCAGACTCCTTGTTTCTGCAGCTCGTGGCTGGCTTGAGTGGTGCTTGTGTGTGCTTTCTTGTGTTCGCCGTGCTGCGCGCCGCGCTCGCCCACCATCGGACCGAACACCGAGGCGCCCTGCTCCGCCGGCGCTGCCGCCGCACGGAACACGCCGAACAGTTCGCGGCCGAAGCCGACTTCGTTTTCCGCCTGATGCTGAGGCAACGCTTCCGGCCGCGCCGCCCATTCGGCTGCATCGATTTCAATGTCGAGCACGCCGGCGTCTGCATCGATCACCAGCATGTCGCCCGTGCGGACTTTGCCGATCGGGCCTTGCAGCAAGGCTTCCGGCGACAGGTGAATCACCGCCGGCACTTTGCCCGACGCGCCGGACATGCGGCCGTCGGTGACCAGTGCCACGTGGAAACCTTGATCCTGCAACACACCGAGCAATGGCGTCAAACGATGCAATTCGGGCATGCCATTTGCACGTGCGCCCTGGAAGCGCACCACGGCGATGAAATCACGCTTTAGCTCGCCGTTGTCGAATGCGGCCTGCACGGCTTCCTGTGAATCGAACACGATCGCCGGCGCCTTCACCTTGCGATGCTGCGCTGCGACCGCCGAAATCTTGATCACGCCGCGGCCAAGTTTGCCCTGCATCAGGCGCAAGCCGCCGTCAGGCTGGAACGGTTCCTTGATGCCGCGCAGCACTGCGGTGTCTTCGCTCTTTTCCGTGCCCGGCACCCATTGCAGCTTGCTGTCGAGCAGCTTCGGTTCTTCGGTGTAGTGATGGAGACCCTTGCCCGCGACGGTGTTCACGTCTTCGTGCAGCAAGCCGCCTTCCAGCAGATTGCGAACCAGGAACGCGACGCCGCCTGCGGCGTGGAAGTGGTTCACGTCGGCCTTGCCGTTCGGGTAAATCTTGGCGAGCAGCGGCACGGCTTGTGACAGCGTGTCGAAGTCATCCCAGTCGATCACAATGCCGGCCGCGCGCGCGATTGCGACGAGGTGCAGCGTGTGATTGGTCGAACCGCCCGTTGCCAGCAACGCTACGATGCCGTTGACGATCGCTTTTTCGTCGACCACGTGGCCAATCGGCATGTAGTTGCCGCGATCCACCGTCAAGTCGAGCACGCGGCGTGCGGCTTGCGCGGTCAACGCGTCGCGCAGCGGCGTATGCGGGTGCACGAACGCCGAACTCGGCAGATGCAGGCCCATCACTTCCATCAGCATCTGGTTGCTGTTTGCCGTGCCGTAGAACGTGCAGGTGCCCTGGCTGTGATACGCGGCGGCTTCTGCTTCGAGCAGCGCGTCGCGGCCGCATTGGCCGGTGGCGAACAGCTGGCGTGTCTTGGCTTTGTCGTCGTTCGACAGGCCGCTGCCCATCGGGCCGGCCGGCACGAAAATCGTCGGCAGATGGCCGAATTGCAGCGCGCCGATCAGCAGGCCCGGCACGATCTTGTCGCAGATGCCGAGGCACAGCGCCGCATCGAACATGTTGTGCGTGAGGGCCACCGCCGTGCTCATCGCGATCACTTCACGCGAGAACAGCGACAGTTCCATGCCCGCATTGCCTTGCGTGACGCCGTCGCACATGGCCGGAACGCCACCCGCGAATTGCGCGACGCCGCCGTTTTCACGCGCGGCCTCTTTGATGATGTCCGGGTAGTTTTTGTACGGTGCGTGCGCGGACAGCATCTCGTTGTACGAGGACACGATGCCGATGTTCGGCTGGCGAATCTGCTTGATGACGAGCTTGTCGTGGCCTTCAAGGCCAGCAAAGCCGTGAGCCAGATTGGCACACGAGAGCGCGCCGCGTGCCGGGAATTTGCCCTGAGCGTGCTCGATACGGGCCAGATACGCCTCGCGAGTGGGCTTGCTGCGCTCGATCACGCGTTGCGTGACCTTCAACAATTGCGAATGCGGGGAAACCATCGGAGCTCCTTCGTCGCTGGCGTGAGGCGTAGGCGCACTATGCCAGGCAGGTATCGCGGGGATGTCGAAACAGTCGACGTCGCAATGTTAGTAGAAAAACTACACGATCGCAATCACGACTCCTGTTGCATCGCGACATTTTTGAATGGCCAGATTGCCTTACTGGCCTTGCCTTAGCGGTGTATACGGCAAAACCTAGGGAATACACCTACTGCTCGATATGTAGTTTTTGTACCTTTTCCAGCAATCAGATATAGTCCACGCATTCTTCAGCATAGTGCGAGTTTTCCGATGATGCTGTCCCAGGTGGAAGAGATGCGCGACCAGTTGCGTCCGTCCGAACGCAAGCTGGCCGATTACGTAATCGAAGCGCCGCGTGAGGTACTCGATCTCTCGATGACCGAGGTGGCCGCGCGCGCGGGCGTCAGCCAGCCGACCATCGCGCGGTTTTGTCATGCGCTGGGGTTTTCGGGCTTTCGCGAGTTCAAGATCCGGCTGGCGCAGGGCATCGCCGCGGAAGTGCCGGCCGTCTACCGCGATGTGCGGCCGGACGAACCGACCCCAGGCGTTGCAGCGAAGGTGCTCGACCGGACCATCGGTGCGCTGATCCAGGTGCGCAACAATTTGTCATCGGATAGCGTGGCCGCGGCGATCGCGCTGCTGGCGCAGGCGCGGCGCATTGAGTTTTACGGCGCGGGCGGGTCGGGCATTGCAGCGCTGGACGTGCAGCACAAGTTTTTTCGTCTCGGGATGCCGAGCGTTGCCTATTCGGATCCGCACACGTTTCTGATGTCGGCTGCGCTGTTGGGTGAAGGGGATGTGGTGGTGGCGATTTCGAATACCGGACGTACGCGCGATATTGTGGATGCGGCGAAGTCGGCGTTGGCCAGCGGCGCGAAGGTGATCGCGATCACGCACGGTAATTCGCCTTTGGCGCGACTGGCGACGGTCGGCTTGTTCGCCAATGTCGATGAAGACACGGATATCTTTTCGCCGATGACCTCGCGCGTCTCGCATCTGGCGATCGGGGATATTCTGGCGGTGGGGGTGGCGTTGAGCCGGGGACCGGAACTCGTCGAGAAGCTGGCGCAAGCGAAGGAAGTGATCAACCGGCGACGGATCGATCCTCGCGCATAACGGATAACCCTTCTTGCGGGCCCGATCGCCATGCAAGCGGTGCGCAATGCAACCGCGCTTGCCGGAAATCTCAATTCCGATACCCCAAAAAAAGACGGGCTCCCCGAAGAGAGCCCGTCTTTTTGCACTAACAGCCTAAGATCGGTTCACGAAACGCACCCATTCTGAAGCGCCTTTCGCGACCGTCACCTGACGCTTACCACTGATACGACGCGCCCGCGCCGACAGTCGTTTCGCTGCCGCTGACCCCGGCGCCTACCTTGACCTTCAGGTTCGACGTGATGCGCGCCGAAGCGCCCACCGCCGCTGCCTGATAACCCTTGTAGGTCGCCCCGGCGACGCCAATTGCCAGCGTCTTGCCCGGATCGACTTCCGGAATCATCGTCAGCGCCGTGGCGGCCGCCACACCGCTGTAGGCAGCGCGTGCCGTATCGCCAATCGCCGACTGCATCTGACCAAGATTTACCGCATCCGTCGCTGCCTTGCCGGGCGCGACGTTCGTGATGCGACGCTCGTTACCCTGTGAGCCGACAGAAACGGTGTTGGCCTGGTCGGCCACCGAACCCACGCCGATGGCAACCGAGTTATCGCCGCTCGCTTGCGATCCGCCGCCGAGTGCCATCGCATTGTTGCCCGACGCTGCGGCTGCCGGCCCGCTTCCAGCATTGAGCGACATCGCTGCGCTACCCGTTTGCTGCTGGTTCTGCACCGACTGGCTCAGATCAGACAATTGCTGGTTGGTATTCCACAACTGCGCGCCGGTCACAGCATCGGTACTGGTCGCCGACAGTTCGCCGTCCTGCAGATTGGTCAGCTTCACCTTGGGCGCGTCAGCCGATCCACCCAACGTCACCTGATTGTGCGCGCCGGTGTCGTACTGCACCGCGTTCGCGACCGAACCGCTCATCGTGCCGACGGTTGTCTGCAGGCTCGCGATATCGTTGGTGTTCTGACTCACGCGGCCGTCCAGGTTCGTAATCGCCGCACCGACATTGTTCACAGTCGTACCGCCGACGGTGTATGCCGGCGCCGAAATCGTGCCGTCCTCGTTGACGGTCGAACCGCCGCCAAGCGCCTCTGCCGCGCTGGCCGCATGCGAATACAGTTGCGAGCCGTTCACCGCATCCACGCTCGCCTCGTTCACCGCACCTGCCGCCACACCCGTCACGACGCGGTTACCCGCCGTGCCGGCCATGTTGATACGCAGACCGTCCGTCGCCGCGCCAACGAGAATGTCGCGCGACGTCTGATCCTGCGTCACCAGACCGATGGTGCCGTTGTTGATCTGCGTCTCCAGCGACGTCAAATTGGTGTCGAGCTTGTCGAGCGCGTCGCCGACCGTAGTTTGCGTCTCACCCTGCATGCGGTACGTCGGGCTGATGAACGAACCGTCCGCGCCGATCTCCGCACCGCCGCCAAGTGACGCGACAACCGGGCTCAACTGGCCCAGATTGACCGCCGACGTCGCGGTTTTGCCGGCCGCAACACCTAGCAGTTCGCGCGGACCCGCGCTACCCGTAAAGTCGAAGCTCGTGCCGCCCAGCGCGCTGGCAACGCTCAACGCACCCGAAGTCGAGTCCCTCTGCACCAAACCCACGGTGCCCGCGTTGAGCTGGGTGGTCAGGTCGCCGACCGAATCTTCGACCTTCGTAACACGCTTATCGACGGTCGCGATGTCGTCGGCGTTCTTCGAAACGCTCTGGTTGGTCGCGTAGAGCTGCGAGCCGTTCACCGCGTCTGTGCTCGATTCCGATACCGCGCCCGCCGCCACGTTCGTGAGCGTTGTACCAGCCGCGCCGCCGCCGAGCGAGATCTTGTCCTTCGTCGTATCGTCGTAGGCAACGAACGCGTTGGTTGCATTGCCCGATTCGTCCGTGGTCAGACCTGCCGCCTTCAGTTGCGCCACGTTGACCGCGTCCATGTCGTCAACGCCCGCCTTCACGTTGCTCAGCGTCGTGCCCGACGCACCAGCCAGCTTCACCGTGTCGTGCGCCGACGTGTCGTACTTCATGACATCCGTCATCTGATCGTTGATCGTATCAACCTTCGTGGCGAGCGTGCCGACAGCGTCAGTGTTCTTCGCAACGCTCTGGTTGGTCGCGTAGAGCTGCGAGCCGTTCACCGCGTCCGTACTCGATTCCGATACCGCACCCGCCGCCACGTTCGTGAGCGTCGTGCCAGTTGTGCCATCAAGCGTCACCTTGTCATGCGCCGACGTATCGTACGTCACCGCCCCGGCCACGCCGCCACCAAGCGTCTTGATCTGCTTGTTGATATCGTCAATGTCGGTGGTGTTCTGCGTCACCCGGCCATCAATGTTGGAGATGGCCGCACCCACGTTGTTCACCGTGGTGTTGTCCACACTGTAGGCCGGTGCCGAAATCGTGCCGTCTTCGTTGATCTCCGCACCGCCGCCGAGCGCCGCGACAACCGGGCTCAACTGGCCCAGATTGACCGCCGATGTCGCAGTTTTGCCCGCCGCGACACCTAGCAGTTCGCGCGGACCCGCGCTACCCGTGAAGTCGAAGCTCGTGCCGCCCAGCTTGCTCGCAACGCTCAACGCGCCCGAAGTCGAATCCCTCTGCACCAGACCTACCGTACCCGTGTTGAGCTGCGTGGTCAGGTCGTCGACCGAACCTTCAACCGTCCCGACTCGCGTATCGAGATTCACGATGTCGTCGGCGTTCTTTGAAACGTTCTGGTTGGTCGCATACAGCTGCGAGCCGTTCACCGCGTCCGTGCTCGATTCCGATACCGCGCCTGCCGCCACGTTCGTAAGCGTCGTGCCCGATGCACCAGCCAGCGTCACTGTGTCGTGTGCCGACGTGTCGTACTTCATCACGTCCTCCATCTGGCCGTTAAGCGTGTCAACCTTGATCGCGAGCGTGTCGACAGCCTCGGTGTTCTTCGTCACCCGTCCATCAATGTTGGAAATGGCCTCACCGACGTTGTTCACCGTGGTGGTGTCCACGCTGTAGGATGGCGCTGAAATCGTGCCGTCTGCGTTGACGGTCGAGCCGCCACCCAGCGCCGAAGCCGTGCTGGCTGCGCTCGAATAGAGCTGCGAGCCGTTCATCGCGTCCTTGCTCGATGCCGATACCGCACCCGCCGCCACGTTCGTAAGCGTCGTACCCGATGCGCCGCCCAGCGTCACCTTGCCTTGGGTCGTATCGTCGTAGGCGACAAATGAGTTTGTAGCATTGCCGCTCGTGTCGGTTTTCAGGCCGGCTGCCTGTAATTGGCCATAATTGACCGCATCGGTAGCTTGCGTGCCTGCTCCAACGTTCACGATCTGGCGTTTCTGCGTGCTGCTGCCGACAGCAACCGTGTTATCGCGACTAGTCGACGAGCCTTGGCCCAACGCAACTGACGAACTGCCGGTAGCCGCGGCATTCATACCGATGCCAACCGACGCGGTGCCGCTGGCATTAACCGCCTCACCAATGGCGATCGCCCCGTCAGTAGCGACGGTACTGTCAGCGCCGATCGCGATTGCCCACTGGCCTTTCGCAGTGTTCTTGGAGCCGATTGCAATGGCGGAAGCTCCCGATGCGCTGGACCCGAAACTGGACGTGCCGATTGCAATAGCGTTCGCTGCCGTCGCGCTTGTGTTTGGACCGATAGCTATCGCCCCGCTCACGGAGGCAACAGCATCAGAGCCACCCGTGTTGACACGAAAGTACTTCACCCCGGTGCTGCTATTGGTGATGTTGTTTACGGCGTTTTGCAGGTTCGAGACGTTAGTGTTCGTCGTGAACAGTTGGGTGCCGTTCACCGCGTCCGTGCTCGATGCCGAGAGCGTGCCCGCCGCGACGTTGACGATCTTATTGCCCTTCACGTCCGCTGCGCCACCCGCACCGCTGAATTGCACGGTCGCGCTGTTGAGCGACGACAGTGCCGTGCCCACATCATGCTGCGTGCCGCCTGCGACGTTATAGGTCGGGGCGCTAATCGCACCGGTGCTTGCCGAGTACGCGGCGCCGCCGCCCAGCGCAGTCGCCGTGTTCGCACCTGCCGTGTTGATCTTCGCGTCTTCTGACTGCAACTGGCTCACGTTCACCGCGTCCGTTGCGGACGCGCCGGCAGCCACGTTGGTGATCGTCGTGCCTGATGCGCCACCCAGTGTCACCTTGCCCTTGGTCGTGTCGTCGTAGGCGACGAATGAGTTGGTTGCGTTGCCGCTTGAATCGGTCTTCAGGCCTGCTGCCTGCAACTGGCCGAGGTTCACTGCATCGGTTGTTTGCTGGGCAGCCGCTACGTTCACGATCCGGCGCTGCTGCGTGCTGCTGCCGACGGAAACCGTGTTGTCGGCGCTTGCCGTCGACTTGTAGCCAATCGCCACACTGTTAGTGCCGGAGGCTGTCGACATATAACCAAACGCCGCACTGTTATCGCCCGATGTCACCGAATAGGAGCCAATCGTCGTGGAATAGGCTCCCGACGCAGTCGAACGCGCACCCACTGCCGTCGAATTTGCCGTGCTTGCCCAGGCACCGTTACCAGCCGCGAGAGACATTGAACCGGACGCGAAAGCCAACGACCCTACAGCTGTCGAACCGGACGCAGTGGCGGTTGCGTTATTTCCGAGCGCCGTTGAGGCAACCCCCGTCGCGGTCGTTGTTTGCCCGATAGCTATAGAGTTGGGGCTAACTGAAATGCCCGCCGCCAGGCCCGTAATCGCCGCACCA
Source organism: Paraburkholderia nemoris (assembly GCF_905221015.1). Taxonomy (NCBI): domain Bacteria; kingdom Pseudomonadati; phylum Pseudomonadota; class Betaproteobacteria; order Burkholderiales; family Burkholderiaceae; genus Paraburkholderia; species Paraburkholderia nemoris. The sequence continues at coordinate 167,840 of NZ_CAJNBO010000012.1, forward strand.
ACGCTGGTCACTGTCGAACCGTTCACAACATAGGATGGCGCGGAGATACTGCCGTTCGCGTTTACAGTGGAGCCGCCGCCAAGCGCCGCTGCGTTGCTCGCCGCAAGCCCGTACAGGAGCGAACCATTCACCGCATCCGTGCTGGACGCGGACACCGCGCCTGCAGCAAGATTGCTGATCTTCTTGCCACCCATGTCGAGGTTATTCAGCACAAACACACCACTGTTCGTGATCTTCATCTGATCAACGCCACCAGCACCAATGTGGGCAGTGTTCGGATCGGTCACCGTGAAATACGCACCCGCATTGCCGCTGCCGTCGTAGGAAACAATCCCCGCCTGCTGCGAAGCGGCGCTGCAATCGTTGCTAGTCACAACCTGCGCGCCGTCTGCCGACGAGATGCAGTCCGAGTTACTCGTATTGGTCCCCAGAATGCCTGCGGCAAAAGAGTTTGGCGTCGCCGCTGCCTCAGACTTCACCGCCGTGCCGAAACCCACGCCGGCCGCCAGCAACGCCGTCACCAGCGCTTTCTTGTTCCTGCTCGCTTTGCCCCGGTTCTTCGTCACTTCGGATGCCGCGACATACGTCCCGGTGCTCTCATTCCATACGCTTTGGTAAGACTTGTTCATGATTTCGTCCTTCTGACGATGTGATATCGGGTTCAGTGCCGCGGGAAGTGTCTTAATGGAGACATGTACGCGTCAGCGGTAGCAGAAGGATCGAAAACGGGGTCGTCGCAACAGATATTCTCGGACCATCCCATTAATCCTTCCGGGATGGCACCACTATAAAATTAGGAATTTCTTAAAATAATAGGAACATTCTTAAATCACCTTACTTTCGATCAGAATTGCCCTACTAAAAACACGCCGAAGTATGACGACCGTGGAGCACAAGGTTGGCTATGCATGCCTTGCAGACGACGTCCCAGCGAATTTCGGCCTAGAAGAGCACGAACACGGTCACGCTCGGATTGAAATAACTCCGAACGAGAGACCTTTTGGGGGAGTATTTTTACAGGGAGGGATGGACTGCAAAAACAGTCCGAATAAAATCGGCGCCTTGAAGAACGTCAACTAACAAGCATTCGATTATCGACTCGCACCCACACATCATTAGAAACCGCGCGAATGGATGAATATGGCAAGCAGAAGTAAATAAGAGAATTCCTATTTATTAAAACGGCTTAATAACCACCAACGCCACCGCCGCCAACATTCCCAACACCGGCAGTTCATTAAACATCCGATACCACTTATCCGAGCGGCGATTCTCGCCACGCTCGAACGTCCGCAGCAACACCCCGCAGTACGCGTGGTAAATGATCAGCAACACCACCACACCGACCTTCGCGAGAATCCAGCCCTGCCCGCGTCCGATGCCCACCGCGAGCCACAGCCACAGACCGCAAGCGAGCGCCGGCACCGCGATAAACGTCATGAAGCGGAACAGCTTACGCGCCATCGTCAAAAGGCGCGCCGTGGCGGCGGGTTCCGTCTCCATCGCCAGATTGACGAAGATACGCGGCAGATAGAACAGACCGGCAAACCAGGAAGCAATCAGAACGATGTGAAACGTTTTTACCCAAAGCATCAGCGGTCCTTGTACTGCTTGTCAGCGTGGAAATGAACAGGGAGCTACCCGCGCACTAAACGGAAAGCATGTGCCATCCCAACAATGGTGACAGCGCGTCGGCAGCGAACCGCGTTATTGCCGGCCTTCGCCGTGCCCCAGCACAATGTATTTCAGCGACGTCAGCCCTTCCAGCCCCACCGGCCCACGCGCATGCAGCTTGTCGTTCGAGATGCCGATCTCCGCACCCAAACCAAATTCGAAGCCATCGGCAAAGCGCGTCGACGCATTGACCATCACGCTCGCCGAGTCGACTTCGCGCAGGAAACGCATCGCGCGGTCATGGTCTTCGGTGACGATCGCGTCGGTGTGCTGCGAGCTGTAGGTGTTGATATGGTCGATGGCCGCGTCGAGGTCGTCCACCACCTTGATCGCGAGCACCGGTGCGAGATATTCGGTGCGCCAGTCTTCTTCGGTGGCATCGACAAGCGGGCCCACGCCTGCGTCCGACAACACCGCGCGCGCTGCTGCGTCCACGCGTAGTTCGACTTCCTTGCTGCGATACAGCTTGCCCAAGGGCGGCAGCACTTCAGCCGCAATGCCACGCGCCACCAGCAGCGTTTCCATCGTGTTGCAGGTGCCGTAGCGGTGCGTCTTGGCGTTATCGCAGACGGTCAACGCCTTCGCGATATCCGCGCGGTCGTCGACATAGACATGGCAGATGCCGTCGAGGTGCTTGATCATCGGCACGCGCGCTTCGTTCATCAGCCGCTCGATCAGGCTCTTACCGCCGCGCGGCACGATTACGTCGACGAATTCAGTCATCGTGATCAGCTTGCCGACCGCGGCGCGATCCGACGTAGCCACGACTTGCACCGCGTCCTGCGGCAAACCGGCGGCTTCCAGCCCTTCACCGATCAGCTTGGCCAACGCCGTGTTGCACTCCAGCGCTTCCGACCCGCCGCGCAGGATCGTCGCATTACCCGATTTCAGACACAGCGCGGCCGCGTCGATGGTCACGTTCGGGCGCGATTCGTAGATGATGCCGATCACGCCAAGCGGCACACGCATCTGACCAACCTGGATGCCGCTCGGCCGGTACTTCAGATTGCTGATCTCACCAATCGGATCGGCCAGCGCGGCGACCTGCCGCAAGCCTTCGACCATCGTCTTCAGCGCCTTGTCCGACAGCGTCAAACGATCGATGAATGCCGCATCGAACCCTTTTTCGCGGGCACGGGCAACGTCGCGCGCGTTGGCGTCCTTCAGCAACGCGGCATCGCGTTCGATCGCGTGAGCAACGGCCGCGAGCGCGGCGTTCTTTGCCGCCGTCGACGCACGCGCCATCGCACGCGATGCGTGGCGGGCGCGGCGGCCGAGGTCGGTCATGTACTGGTCGATATCCATGGTGAGTCTCATTGCGCCGCGCACGTCGAGGTGCGGCGGACAGGCAGAATTAGCGAAAGATCAAACGATTGTAAGTCGGGCGGCGGAGCTTTGCTTGACGCCACAAGCCACCAGAAGGCGTACCGGCGGGGCCTGATCAGGCGGGCCTGCGAGCAGGTGGGGCACCTGCAGAGCGAGGTCGTGGCGGCGGCACGGGCGCCGCTTTTGCCGGCGAAGCGACTGTCATCGCCAGTTCGAACAAGCCGTCCCACGGATCAGGCGGCGGATCGTTGCGATGATTGCCCGGCGTGCCACCGGACAATCCCTTCACCTGCCGATCCAGCCGCGCCGCCAAAGCGAGCGCCTTTTCGAGCGCGCTTTCAGTGACGCGCGACAGCGCCGGCCCGATCAGCCGTTCTCGCGGGCCCCAGACGCGGTTCTCGCGCACCAGCATCGCGAGCGGCTTACCCGCCGCCACGCCGCGTTTGATCCGCAACAACGTCCGCACTTCTTCGACCACCGCCCACAGCACCAGCACGGCAGCCTCGCCCTCCCCGCGCAGGCCGTCGAGCATGCGCGACAAGCGGCCGACATCGCCCGCCAGCATCGCCTCATTCAGCTTGAAAACGTCATAACGGGCGACGTTCAGCACAGCGTCCTGAATCTGTTCGAAGCTCAACGAACCGGCTGGATACAGCAGCCCGAGCTTCTGGATTTCCTGATGCGCCGCGAGCAGGTTGCCTTCCACACGTTCGGCGATGAACGCCAACGCGCGCCGCCCTTCTTCACCAGCGGCAACTCGCTGACCCTGAGCTGCGAGCCGCTGACCGACCCAATTCGGCAACTGCGCGCGCTCGACCGGATCGATTTTCAACGCCACGCCAGCCTCGGACAGCGCAGTGAACCATGCGGACTTTTGCGTGGCCGCATCAAGCCGCGGCAGCGTGACCATCGTCAACACGTCGTCATTCACAGCGGCGGCGAGCGCCTTCAGCGCATCTGCGCCTTCCTTGCCGGGCTTGCCCGACGGAATGCGCAACTCAACCAGTTGACGGTCGCCAAACAGCGACATCGATTGACTCGCGCCAAGCAGCGAACTCCAGTCGAACCCACGCTCGACGGTGAACACCGAGCGGTCAGTAAAACCGGCCGCACGCGCCGTCGAGCGAATCCGGTCGCACGCTTCCTGCGCGAGCAGGTGCTCATCCCCGTACACGACGTACAGTCCGGCGAGTCCCTTCGCGAGATGCGTTTCGAGCGCGTCAAGTCGCAGTTGCATGGCTACCGATCGGCGAGGTTAAGCAAGTACATGGGTGAATGCATGAGCACGTGCAGCAAACTAAATAACGACACAGCACTCCGCTCACAGCGGCGGCGGCGGCAACGGCGCACGCGGCGCAACCCCCGGCACCTGTTCACCCGGCGCCGGATGCAGCGAACGCACCAGCGACAGACGGCGCGTCAGCTGGTCGATCGCGTCGTTTTCCATGTCCGCGAACAGAAGGTCGGCTTCCGCAGACTTGGCCTGCGAGAACTGGTCGCTGTAAGTCATCGCGCGGTTCAGCGCGATCGTGCTCGTCGGAATCAGCACCGTGCCATCCTTGCCGACCAGCGTGTAGTTCATCGAGAGATTCATTGCATATTCTTCGACGACACCAAGCGTGTTCAGCGTCAGCGTACTGATGCCGCGGCCTTCGGTGATCTGCAGCGTTGCGTCGGCATTCGCGACCGAAGTGACCACCACCGTGTCGCTGCCGCCCTGCACGATACGCGTAAGCCGCGCGCCGGCTGCAGCCGAACCGCCGGAGATATAGAGTCGTTTGAATGCGTAGTCCTGCTGGCCGCGCAACTGGAAGCCGCAAGCGGACAACATCAGCACGCTGCATACCAGCGTCAATAACGATCTGCGAGTCACATTGGCTCCTGGTTCGCAGTAGATTCCGCGGCGCGGACAAGCGCCGCCATGAGCGGCTGCGTCCTGCCTGCTGTCATGTTTCGGTGGGCTATCAAACGACCACGTTCACGAGACGGCCCGGCACCACGACGATCTTCTTCGGTGCCTTGCCTTCGCTGAACTTCTCGACCGCCTCATGCGCAGCGGCGAGCTGTTCGATCGCTTCACGTGTCGCATCTTTCGACACCGTGAGCGCACCGCGCACCTTGCCGTTCACCTGCAGCACGAGTTCGATTTCGGCCTGTTCGAGCGCCTGTTCATCGACCTTCGGCCATGCTGCGTCGAGCAGCGAGCCGAATTCATCGGCGTAACCGAGTTCCTGCCACAACTGGAACGTCTGATGCGGTACGACCGGGTACAGCACGCGCAGCATCACGCTGTACGTCTCGCGCAGCACCGCCGGCGTTGCGCCCTTCGCGCTGTCGAGCGCGTTGAGCATCTTCATCGCCGCCGACACCACCGTGTTGTACTGCAAACGCTGGTAGTCGAAGTCGGCCTGCTTCAGCACGCTGTAGATCTCGCGGCGCAGCACCTTATCGACGTCACCGAGTTGCGCAGCGTCGAACTTGCCGCCGGCGCGCAGCGCTGTTTCGTTCGCGTGACCGAAGCTCCACACGCGGCGCAGGAAACGGCTCGCGCCTTCCACGCCCGAACCGGACCATTCGAGCTGCTGCTCGGGCGGTGCGGCGAACATCACGAACAGGCGCGCGGTGTCCGCGCCGTGCTGATCGATCAGCAATTGCGGATCGACGCCGTTGTTCTTCGACTTCGACATCTTCTCGACGCCGCCGAGCACCACCGGTTGGCCGTCCGCATTCAGCACGGCCCCGACCGGGCGACCTTTATCGTCGAACGAGACGGTGACGTCAGCCGGGTTGTACCAGGTCTTCTTACCCGCTTCGTTTTCGCGGTAGTAAGTTTCGTTGAGCACCATGCCCTGCGTCAGCAGGTTCTTGGCCGGCTCGCCGAACTCGATCAAGCCCATGTCGCGCATCACCTTCGCCCAGAAGCGCGAGTACAAAAGGTGCAGAATCGCGTGCTCGATGCCGCCGATGTACTGGTCCATCGGCGCCCAGTAATCGGTGCGCTCGTCGACCATGGTCTTCGCGTCCGGCGCCGCATAGCGGTAGAAGTACCAGGACGAATCGACGAAGGTATCCATCGTGTCGGTTTCACGCTTGGCCGCGCCGCCGCAGGTCGGGCAGGTGCAGTTCACAAACGCTTCGGACTTCGCGAGCGGATTGCCCGTGCCGTCCGGCACGAGGTCTTCCGGCAGCACCACCGGCAGATCTTTTTCCGGCACCGGCACGTCGCCGCAGGTCGGGCAGTGGATGATCGGGATCGGCGTGCCCCAGTAACGCTGGCGCGACACGCCCCAGTCACGCAGACGCCACGTGATCTGCTTGTCGCCGAGGCCGAGTTCTTTCAGATCGGCGGCGATCGCGTCGACTGCCTGCGTGTAGTCCAGACCGTCGTACTTGCCGCTGTTGACGAGCGTGCCGTCCTTGTCGCCGTACCATTCCTGCCAGGCGTCAGTCGAGTATTCCTTGCCTTCAAGGGCGACCACCTGCTTGATCGGCAGGCTGTATTTCTTCGCGAACGCGAAGTCACGTTCGTCGTGTGAAGGCACGCCCATCACCGCGCCTTCGCCGTAGCTCATCAGCACGTAGTTACCGATCCACACTTCGACCTGTTCCTGCGTCAGCGGATGCGTGACGTAGAAGCCGGTGGCCATACCCTTCTTTTCCATCGTCGCCATGTCGGCTTCAGCGACGCCGCCGCGCTTGCATTCTTCGATGAAAGCCTGCAGTTCCGGCTTGTCTTGCGCAAGACGCGTGGCGAGCGGATGCTCGGCGGCGACTGCGCAGAAGGTCACGCCCATGATCGTGTCGGCACGCGTGGTGAACACGCGCAACAGCTTCTGCTCGCCGTCGATTTCATACGGGAAACCGAAGTTCACGCCGAAGCTCTTGCCGATCCAGTTCTGCTGCATGATCTTGACGCGCTCGGGCCAGCCGAGGCCTTCGAGGTCGTTCAGCAACTCATCCGCGTACTGCGTGATGCGCATGTAGTACATCGGGATTTCGCGCTTTTCGATCAGCGCGCCCGAACGCCAGCCGCGGCCGTCGATCACCTGCTCGTTGGCGAGCACGGTCTGATCGACCGGGTCCCAGTTGACGGTGCCGGTTTTCTTGTACGCGATGCCCTTTTCGAGCATCTTCAGGAACAGCCACTGATTCCACTTGTAGTAATCGGGGCTGCAGGTGGCAACTTCGCGCGACCAGTCGATCGCGAGGCCCATCGACTGCATCTGCTTCTTCATGTAAGCGATGTTGTCGTAGGTCCACTTCGCCGGCGGTACGTTGTTCGCCATCGCGGCGTTTTCCGCCGGCATGCCGAACGCGTCCCAACCCATCGGCATCAGCACGTTGTAGCCGTTCATCCGCAGATAGCGGTACATCACGTCGTTGATCGTGTAGTTCCGCACGTGGCCCATGTGCAGCTTGCCCGACGGGTACGGCAGCATCGAGACGCAATAGAACTTGGGTTTGTCGGTGGTTTCCGACGTCTTATACGCGTCGATGGCGCGCCATTGCCCTTGCGCGGCGGCTTCGACGTCGGAGGGAACGTATTTTTCGTGCATGGTGTGATGGAATCGCTGGGTTCGGTGCTTTCGCACCGGGCCTGGTGCTCTGCTGGATGAAATGGCGTCGTTTCCCCTTCTGCGGGGGAAAGGGCTGATTATACCGTTCGCGGACGGGTGCGCCGCGTGGCGTGGCGTGCGGGGCGGCCTCGCAGGCGCAAGAGCCGCGGCATGTTTAGCGGCATGGCCCGCCGGGCGCGGCGGCGCCCGGTAACGGCGCTAGGGTTTAGCGCCCGGCGGCGGCGGGTCCGTCACGAAACCGATCCGCTCGAGCCCGGCCTGCTGCGCCGCCCCCATCACCTGCGCGATCACCTCGTAGCGTGTCGAGCGCTCGGCGCTCAGATGGATTTCCGGCTGATCGGCCTGCGCGGCTTTGCCCGCTGCCATGAATTGCGCGCGCATCTGCTGCAGCGTAATGACGGTGCCGTTCCAGTACAGCTTGCCGACGGCGTCGATTGAAAGAGAAATGGTTTGCGGCGTTTGCCGCGCGGGCGCGGCCGCGACTTTGGGCAAATCGAGCCGGATCGCGTGCGTGAATAAAGGCGCGGTAATGATAAAAATCACCAGCAGCACGAGCATCACGTCGATCAACGGCGTCATGTTGATCTCGGCCATCGGCGCGGCCGCCTGCTTTTTCTCGAGTCCGCCGAATGCCATGTCGCCTCCTTGAGTCTTCCAGTCGCGGCGGTGCGCCTAGTGCGTCCCGGCGTGTGCTTGCTGAGGCTGCGGGTGGGGCCGGGGCTGATCCGCCGGCGCGCACACATAGGCGTGCAGATCGTGCGCGAAGCCGTCGAGCTCCTCCGACAGCTGCCGCACCATCCGCCCGAGCACGTTATAGGCAAGCACCGCCGGAATCGCCACCACGAGGCCGAAAGCCGTCATGATCAGCGCCTCGCCGACCGGACCCGCGACGTTCTCGATCTGCGCCTGACCGCTCGCCGCGATGCTGCCGAGCGCGTGATAGATGCCCCAAACCGTGCCAAGCAGCCCGACGAACGGCGCCGTGCTGCCCACCGAGGCCAGCAGCACCTGGCCGAACTCGAGCCGCCGCTGCGACGCGTTGAGCGCCTGACGCAGCGCTCTCAACACCCGCTCGCCACGTTCGACGCGGGCAAGCAGTACGCCAGGAATGTCCACTTCAGCGGCATGCAGCGCGGCTTCGGCGAGCGGCGTGAAGACGCGCTCGCGGTCCACACGCTTCATTGCGGCGACGCCGTCCGACAACGTCGACGCCTGCCAGAACTGCGCAATCGCCGGCGTGGCCTGACGTTTGGCGCGAGTGAGGATCCAGCTTTTGACGATCAGAAAGCACCAGCTCGCAATCGACATAGCCAGCAACACGTACGCGACGCCATGCGTGATCGCGTCGCTGGTTTCCAGGTAATGGATGATGCCGCTGCTGCCTGCCATCTGACCTCGCTATCGGAAAGTGATTACAGGGGGCGTACGGGGCCCTGCACAGGCCCCGTGGATGCTCAACGCAGGCCGAGCACGTCCTGCATGTCGAAGAAGCCGTTCTTGTGCCCTTCGAGGAAACGTACAGCACGAAGCGCGCCTTGCGCATACGACAAACGGCTCGCCGATTTGTGCGTGATTTCGATGCGCTCGCCGATGCCCGCAAACAGCACCGTATGGTCGCCGACGATATCACCGCCGCGAATTGCCGAGAAACCGATCGTGGACGGATCGCGTTCGCCGGTCACGCCTTCGCGGCTGTAGACCGCGCAGTCGTCGAGATTGCGGCCGAGCGCGTGGGCGATCACTTCGCCCATGGTCAGCGCGGTGCCGGACGGCGCGTCGACCTTGTGGCGGTGATGCGCCTCGATGATTTCGATGTCGTAACCGGTCGCGAAATGCTTCGCGGCGTATTCGAGCAGCTTCAGCGTGACATTGACGCCCACGCTCATGTTCGACGAGAACATGATGGCGATCTGGTCCGCCGCGGCGCGCAGTTGCGCTTTCTGTTCATTGTCGAAGCCGGTCGTGCCGACCACCATTTTGACGTTGTGGCGCTGCGCGGCTTCCAGATGCATCAGCGTCCCTTCGGGGCGCGTGAAGTCGATCAGGTAGTCGGATTCCGCGAACACGCGCTCGACGTCGTCCGTCAGCAGCACGCCCGTCTGTTTGCCGAGAAACGCACCGGCGTCCTGGCCGAGTTGCGGGGAGCCCGCACGGTCGAGCGCGCCGGACAGCGTGGCGTCGGAATCATTGAGGACGGTTTCGATGAGCATCCGGCCCATACGGCCCGATGCGCCAGCAATGGCAATTTTCATGGCTACGAGGGTTCGAAAGGGGTAAAACGCGGCAAAACCCGTCAAACGCGGGCGAAAGCGGCGGCGGGCAGCACACCCGGGCGCCGCACATACAGGAACAGCAGAACGGCTGACGGGCGCTGCGCACGGTACATTCCGGCGCAGCGCCCGTCTTAGCCGTCCCAAGAGAAGGACAGCTCGCTTAGCCGCCCGTTCCCACCGTGGACGAAGAAGACGTCAACGGCGCGTTATGCGTCGGGCCGCCATTGCTGCTTTGCGGGCCCGTCGGTCCCACCGGATTGTCCTGCGTGCCCGGAACCTGCGGCGGCGGCGGACGGTGGAACTGGAACTGCGGCTGGCCGGCGGCCGTTGGGCCTTGCGACGGAATACCGCCACCATTGGCGGTCGGCGCGGTAGAGCGCACCGACGACTGCGTTTTGCCCGACGGCGACTGCACCGCATTGGTCAGGCGATTGGCGGCTTGCGCGGCTTCGGCGTTGGCGTCCGTGGACGGCACGACCACTGCGGCGGCGCCATCGACAGACGGCGAGCGCGTGGTGTCCACGGCAGCCGGCGCTGCGGCTACCGGCGCGCTGGCGCCAGTTGCGGCGCTTGCCACGTTCGGCACGGCGGCCTTCTTCTTGCCGGACTTGTCGCCGTCGATTTCAGCCAGCAACTCGAGGTTGGACGGCAAATCTTCGCCACCCGACCAGCTGGCGACGCGGTCGCCCGCGAACAGGATCACGAAGTCGCGCTGCTGCACGACGTTAGTCGAGCCGCGCTTGAAATAGAACACGTAGTCCCAGCGGTCCGCGTGGAACATGTCGGTCAACAGCGGCGTGCCGAGCAACTGCTTCACCTGGGCGCGCGACATGCCGACCTGCATCTGTGCAGCCGCTTCTTGCGAGACAAAATTGCCTTGCACCACCGTAATACGGTATGGGGTAATGCTTTGGGCAACGCGCTGCGTCAAGCTGTCGTAGGTGGAACATCCGGCAAGAACCGCGACAGTCGCAACAGCGATCAAGGTACCCCGCATGCGGCTCCCCCGGTAGATCAATTGAGATTTTGAAATCATTTCACTCACCGTGCGGGCCCGCTGACGAGCCGCGCGAGTTTCATTCCATCGAAGATGACCAGAACGGCAAAAACACATTACTATGAGAGCCCAGCATTGTACTCTAGGGATCCCTTGTCATGACCAATCCAACCGATCTCAAGAATATCGGGCTCAAGGCGACCCTTCCGCGCCTCAAAATCCTTGAGATTTTCCAGCATAGCCCAGTGCGTCATCTGACTGCAGAAGACGTCTACCGCAACCTGCTGCACGAAGAGCTCGATATCGGTCTCGCAACCGTGTATCGGGTGCTGACGCAGTTCGAGCAGGCTGGCCTGCTGTCGCGCAGCAACTTCGAATCCGGCAAAGCGGTGTTCGAACTGAACGAAGGGTCGCATCACGACCACCTCGTTTGCCTCGACTGCGGGCTCGTCGAAGAGTTTTTCGACTCCGAGATCGAAAGCCGCCAGCAATCCATCGCGAAGGAACGCGGCTTCAAGCTGCAGGAACACGCGCTGGCGCTGTACGGCGCGTGTACCAAGGAGAATTGCCCGCATCGCAAGCATTGAGGTTGAATGAGTGCGATGCCGGCCGCGTCGGGGGTGCGCGGTTCGGCGGGCAACGAAAAAACCCGGTCGATGACAATCGGCCGGGTTTTTTTATGTGTGTGGCGCTGCGATTCCAGCCTATTGCGCCAGCTCCACGCTCGCTTCGAACTGCAACCGCCATGCCTCAGTCAACGAGAATTCGTCGCAGTTGGGCTGCTCGCCGCCACGATCCACCACCACAAAATCGCTCACCTGCTCGAGCGCGAGCAGCGGATGGTGCCAGACGCCTTTCGCATAGTTCACGCCCTGCCAGCCGTCGCTCCAGAACGCCCGCATCCGCGCCGGATCGAACTCCCCCGCCGGCGCGACGACCACCAGATAGCGGCGCGCCGTTAAGGGAATGAAAGCCTGGCTGCCCAGCGGATGCCGCTCCATCATCGTGATTTCGATCGGCAGCGCTCGTGGTTGCGCCCGAAACAGGTTAACCAACGGACGGCCGCCGTGCTCCGTCACGTCGACGTTCGCGAGGTCGTGATAGCGCTCGGTCGTGCCACCGTTGATTGGGAAATGGCGCGCGCCGTCCAGTTCGATGACGTCGCCGAACGGCACGAAGGCCTCACGCGTCAGACGTTCCACATGCAAGGTTTTCATCGACGCAACTCCGTTAGGCGATCTCGCCCCACAAGCGCAGACGCGATACGCCGCCGTCCGGAAAGATATTGAAACGAACATGCGTCACCGGGCCGAGCGAGGCGATGTCATCCGCGAACGTGTGCACGTGGTCCATCTGCAGTTTCTGTTCGCCGAGCAGCACCGGCCAGAACATCGCCTGCGTGACGAGCGAATCGTCCGTGCCGCCCGTGACCGAAGCCGCCTGCAGCGAACAGCGGTCGGGGTAATTGCCCTTGAAGTGCGCCGTATCGACTTCAATCTTACGAATCACACCGGGGCGTGCGAGCGCGACGATCGCCCAGTCGTTGCCCGGTTCGCGACGGCGTCGCGTTTCCCAGCCGTCGCCCATGTTGACGCCGCGGCCCGGCATCAACATCTGCGAGGCCGGCCCGAAATGCTGGTTGTTGGCGGCGACCAGGTACGCGCCGTTTTCGATCGCGGCGAGATCCAGCAGCGTGCCGCGCTCGACACGCTCCCAGTCGCGCTTCGGCTGCCCATATACGCGCAAACGCGCGAGACCGCCGTCCGGATAGAGATTTACGCGCAGATGGGTGAACGCGCGAGCGTCGTTCACTTCGACGTAGTGGTGATGGTTGCCCTGCAGCGTTGTAGCCGGCACGAGCGTTTGCCAGTCGGCGTTGTCGGGCGGAACGTCGCCGTCCACGTAGCACGCGTCGATCGACGCGGCCGGCGGGAAGTTGCCGGTGAAGTGGCTCGTGTCCAGATCAACGCCGTACACGACGCCTGGCCGCGCGAGCCGGATCACGCAGTAGTCGTGGCCGGTGGTGCGCTTGCGGCGGGTTTCCCAGCCGTCCATCCATTTGCCGTGGTCGTCGTATTTGCCGGGAATGAACACCGCCGGCTGCGGCTCGAGCATGCGTTCTTTCGGGGCGAAGAATTCGTCGCTCGCGTAGAGCGCCTGTGCGCCCAGACGCGGGTCGGCGAGGTTCATGTAGCGACGGGTGAAAGCGGGAGCGTTGGGGTCGAGGATCGGATTAGCCATAGTCTCAGTCAGGCGACGAAAAGTAAGGAAGAGGCGGCGGAGTCAGCGCATCCGCCGGGGCAAAACGCGCGCTGCGTTGGCGCGCGGTTGAATAGCGATGAATCTGGCCGCAGTGCAACTGTGGCCGTGTTTTTTCAAACGGCCGGTGCGTGTTCGCCGGCGTTCGGCTCGACGCCAGCATCTTCGCCCGCAGGCACGTAGCGCAGCGCTGCGTCACGGTTCAACACGCGATGGGCGCGCGCCCGGTCGATGTCGTTTTCCCACACGGCGACCACCACTGTCGCCACGCAATTGCCGATCAGATTGGTCAACGCACGGGCAATACCGACGAACCAGTCGACCGGCAGGATCAGCACGAGGCCGAGCACGGGGATTGCCGGAATCGCGGATAGCGTCGCAGCCAGAATCACGATGGCCGAGCCGGGAATGCCGTGCGCGCCCTTCGACGTCACCAGCGACACCAGCACCACGACGATCAGGTCATGGATCGACAACGGCGTATTGGTGGCCTGCGCGATGAAAATCACCGCAAGCGTCAGATAGATGGAGAAGCCGTCGAGATTAAAGGAGTAGCCAGTCGGAATGACCAGCCCGACAGTCGAATCCTTGACGCCCATCCATTCGAGCTTGCGCATGATCTGCGGCAGCACCGCATCCGAAGAGGCCGTGCCGAGCACGATCGAAAGCTCCTCGCGCAGATAGCGGATCAGCTTGAAGATGCTGAAACCGGCCAGACGCATCACCACGCCCAGCACGACCGCGACGAACACGATACAGCTCGCGTAGAACACCAGCACCAGCATGCCGAGTTGCTTGAGCGACTCGACACCATAGGTGCCGGTCGTGAACGCAATCGCGCCAAGCACGCCGAGCGGTGCGAGCTTGATGATGAAACCCATCACGCGGAAGAACACCTGCGAAAGCTCGTCAATCAGGCTGCTGACGCGCTGTGCCTTATTGCCCAGCAACGACAGCGCCGAGCCGAACAGCACCGAAAACACGAGGATTTGCAGGATGTCGCCGGTCGCGAAAGCGTTGATCGCCGTGTCGGGGATGATCTTCAGCAGGAAGCCGGCCGTGTCCTTGAGGCTTTTCGCGTGCTCGGTGTAGGTCGACAGCGAAGCGGGGTCGAGCGAATGCAAGTTGATGTTCATGCCGACGCCAGGCCGCGTTGCGTAGGCCAGCACCGCGCCGATGACGAGCGCAATCGTCGTCATGACCTCGAAGTAGATCACCGCTTTGAGACCGACGCGACCGACTTTGCGCAGATCGCCGGCATGCGCCATGCCGCTCACCACCACGCAGAAGACGATCGGGCCGATCACCATCTTGATCAGCTTGAGAAAGCCGTCGCCAAGCGGGCGCAGCGTTTGGGCGAAATGCGGGAACACGGCGCCGATCACAATGCCCGCTACCAGCGCTATGACGACCCGGCCAAACAGTGAATTGAAGAACTTCAACACGGCTTCCTCCTGATTAGGATTCACATCTGTTCAGACTGGTCCGACCAGTACTGTTATGGCGAATAGTAGGAAGCCGATATACTGCCGTCAAGGATTCATTAAATAGCGTTTACCCGCTGTCTTCTGCGCATTTCCTAGCCTGATTGCACGTCTCAAACAGCTATCCATACGAGCGTTCAGAGCGCGTATTACAATGCTGGTCAGACCGCGCATCCAAAGTGAGCCACGATGAAAAACGTTCCGCATACCGTCACCGATGCCGCCATCGCGACCATCCGCGAACGGATCGAAGCGGGCGTCTATCCGGTCGGCAGTTTGCTGCCGGCGCAACGTCAGCTCTCCGAGGAACTGGCGATCAGCCGCGCCTCGTTGCGCGAGGCGCTCTCGACGCTTGAAGCGCTCGGTCTGCTGATGATTCGCCCTGGTAAGGGCGTGTATGTGGAAAGCTCGCAGGCCGCGGCTGCGCAACCGTGGCGCTTCGCAGAGCAGTCGTCGCTGCCGGATACCTATCAGATGCGTTTCGCGCTGGAAGGCTTTATTGCGCGCATGGCGGCGCTGGCCGTCAGCGATTCGGACCTCGCCTGGTTCGAAGACAACATCGCGGCCATGCAGACGACACTCGCCTGCGACGAACTCGACGAAGCCGCCCGCCTCGACTACGACTTCCACATGCGCATCGTGAGCATTGCCGGCAACGCGGCGATCGAATCGATCCTGAGCAGCGCCGCGGACATCATGAAAGAAAGCCAGCGGATGCCGTTTTACCGGCGTGAACTGGTGCTGTCCACGTACACCGAGCATCGGGCGATTCTCGATGCGCTTACGGCGCGGGATTCCGCTGCGGCCGGTAAGGCGATCGAAACGCATATCTCGAACGCCGCGCAGCGCGCCGGCGTTTATTTTCCGACTCCGCAGGCGTAAAAAAAAACCGCTCCGAGGAGCGGTTTTTTTTTGCAGTTGCCCTGCAACTGGCCCTAGGCCAGCAGCAGAAGCACACGAAGCTAGAACAAGCTTACTTCGCGTTGGCCAGCGCCACAGCCGTGTCCAGCATGCGGTTCGAGAAGCCCCACTCGTTGTCGTACCAGCTCGACACCTTCACCAGACGGCCCGACACCTTGGTCAGCGTTGCGTCGAACGTCGACGAAGCCGGGTTGTGGTTGAAGTCGATCGAGACCAGCGGTGCGTCGTTGTAGCCGAGGATGCCCTTCAGCGCGCCTTCCGATGCTTCCTTCATGATCGCGTTCACTTCTTCGACCGTCGTGTCGCGTGCGGCGATGAACGACAGGTCGACGACCGACACGTTGATCGTCGGGACGCGAATCGCGTAGCCGTCCAGCTTGCCGTTCAGTTCCGGCAGCACGAGACCCACTGCCGATGCAGCACCGGTCTTGGTCGGGATCTGGCTGTGCGTAGCCGAGCGCGCGCGGCGCAGGTCTTCGTGGTACACGTCCGTCAGAACCTGGTCGTTCGTGTATGCGTGGATCGTGGTCATCAGACCGTTCACCAGGCCGATCTTGTCGTTCAGCGGCTTGACGAGCGGTGCCAGGCAGTTGGTCGTGCACGATGCGTTCGAGATCACCGTGTCCGATGCCTTCAGCACGTTGTGGTTCACGCCATAGACGATCGTTGCGTCGACGTCCTTACCGCCCGGCGCCGAGATGATGACCTTCTTTGCGCCGCCCTTGATGTGCGCGCTGGCCTTTTCCTTGGTCGTGAAAAAGCCCGTGCATTCCATCACGACGTCGACGTTCAGCTCGCCCCACGGCAGTTCTGCCGGGTTGCGGTTAGCCAGCACGCGGATCTTGTCGCCGTTGACGACCAGGTAGTCGCCGTCCACCGACACTTCGCCCGGGAACTTGCCGTGCGCCGTGTCGTATTGCGTCAGGTGAGCGTTCGTCTTGGCATCGCCAAGATCGTTGATGGCGACGATTTCGATATCGTGCTTCTTGCCGTTTTCATAGAAGGCGCGCAGCGTGTTGCGGCCGATCCGGCCGTAGCCGTTGATTGCGACGCGAATCGTCATGGTCTATCTCCTGATGGCTGAAAAAAAATCTTCCATGTTCGTCTGCCCTTCCGGCACGACCGCGCGTGGGGTACACGCGGCCGTGCCTACCGAAGGTCAGCCGAGTGCGGCTTTGGCCGTCTCTACCACGTTCTCGACGGTGAAGCCGAAATGCTTGAACAGCACGCCAGCGGGGGCCGATTCGCCGAACGTGTCGATGCCGACCACGCCGCCTTCCAGACCCACGTACTTGCGCCAGAAATCTGTCACGCCCGCTTCGATCGCGACGCGGCGCACGCCCTTCGGCAGCACGCGTTCACGGTACTCGGCGTCCTGCTTGTCGAACACGGTGGTCGACGGCATCGACACGACGCGCGCCGCGATGCCTTCGCGAGCCAGCGGCTCAACTGCGTTCAACGCCAGTTCGACTTCCGAACCGGTGGCGATCAGGATGACCTTGCGCGCGACGATCTCGTCGTTCCAGTCGCGCAGCACGTAACCACCCTTTTCGATATTGGCGATCTGCGCGTCAGTACGCTCCGAGAACGGCAGGTTCTGACGGCTGAAGATCAGGCACGAGGGGCCATGATGCTCGACCGCATGGGTCCAGGCCACCGCCGTTTCGACCGTATCGGCCGGGCGCCACACTTGCAGATTCGGGATCAGACGCAGGCTTGCGACGTGTTCGATCGACTGGTGGGTCGGGCCATCTTCGCCCAGACCGATCGAGTCGTGCGTGAACACGAAGATCGACGGCGACTTCATCAGCGCGGCGACGCGCAGCGCGTTGCGGCTGTAGTCCGAGAACGTCAGGAACGTGCCGCCGAAGGCCTTGAAGCCGCCATGCAGCGCGATGCCGTTGATCGCGGCGCTCATGCCGAATTCGCGCACGCCGTAGTTCACGTAGTTGCCGGCAGCGTGGCCTTCAGCGTTCACACGCACCGGCTTGGCGGCCTTCCAGTTGGTCAGGTTCGAACCGGTCAGGTCGGCGGAACCGCCGAGCAGTTCCGGCAACACGGCCGACAAACCTTCGATAGCCTGTTGCGATGCCTTACGCGTCGCGACCGTTTCCTTACGCTCGTTCGCGCCGGCGATGATCGCCTTGGCCTTTTCCTTCCAGTCGGCGGGCAATTGCTTCGCGTCGCGGCGCTTGAATTCAGCGGCTTCCTGCGGGTATTTGGCTGCGTACGCTGCAAACGCCTTGTCCCAGTCGGATTCGTTGCGTGCGCCGGCTTCTGTTGCATCCCATGCCGCATAGACTTCCTGCGGAATCACGAACGGCTCCCACTTCCAGCCGATCGCTTCGCGCGTGGCCGCGATTTCCTTGTCGCCGAGCGGCGAGCCGTGCGAATCGTGACTGCCCGACTTGGTCGGCGCGCCTTCGCCGATTACCGTCTTGCAGCAGATCAGCGTCGGCTTGTCCGACAGTTTGGCCTGCTTGATTGCCGCATCCACCGCGTCGACGTCATGGCCGACCACGTTCGGGATCACGTTCCAGCCGTACGCTTCGAAGCGCTTCGGCGTGTCGTCGTGGAACCAGTGAACCACTTCGCCGTCGATCGAGATGCCGTTGTCGTCGTAGAACGCGATCAGCTTGTTCAGCTTCAGCACACCAGCGAGCGAGCAGGCTTCGTGCGAGATGCCTTCCATCAGGCAGCCGTCGCCCACGAACACATACGTGTGGTGATCGACGATCTTCGCGTCAGACTTGTTGAATTCGGTGGCAAGCAGCGATTCGGCGAGCGCCATGCCGACTGCGTTGGCCAGACCCTGGCCGAGCGGGCCGGTGGTGGTCTCGACGCCCGGCGTGATGCCGTATTCCGGGTGACCCGGCGTCTTCGAATGCATTTGACGGAAGTTTTTCAGCTCTTCCATCGGCAGGTCGTAGCCGGTCAGATGCAGCAGCGAGTACAGCAGCATCGAGCCGTGGCCGTTCGACAGCACGAAGCGGTCGCGATCGGCCCATTGCGGGTTCTTCGGGTTGTGACGCAGATGGCGCGACCACAAAGCCACGCCGATTTCGGCCATGCCCATCGGCATGCCGGGGTGGCCGGAGTTCGCTTTTTGAACGGCGTCCATGGACAACGCGCGGATCGCGTTGGCCATCAGGGAGGTGGGTGCGGGAGACGGGGTCGTCATGTCGAGTCCGGAGACAGAGTCAGAAGGCGGTGCGCGCTTGAGGCCCGGATGCTCGAATGCCAGTCCACTTCGGCGCACGGTGCGGCGCCAGGAGACGCGAAACGGGCAGAGCAAACGGACAAGGCTGAAAGCGTGACATTCTAACAGAACGTTGACCGGCACCCCTCGCGCAAAGCCGCCTGGCGGCCTGGTTTCAGGCTGGTTCCGCACGCGGACCGGGCCCGCGCCACGCCTGCGCCTTTACAATTGAGCGACACCAACCCACCGCGCTCCCAACGGAGCCCGTCATCCGTGAGCGCTCCCCTGCTGTTCCACCCTACCGCCGACGCCGTCTACGGATTTCCGAACGCGCGGCGGCTTGCGCGCGTCGATTCGCCCTATCAGCGGATCGAGGTGTGGGACACGCCGCAGCTCGGCCGGCTGTTTACGCTCGACGGCCGCCCGATGACCTCCACCGGCGACGAATTCATCTACCACGAATGCATGGTGCATCCGGCCGCGCTCGCGCATCCATCGCCGAAAGCAGCGCTGGTGCTGGGCGGCGGCGATGGCGGCGCCGCCCAGCAATTGCTGAAGCACCCGGGCATCGAGCGGATCGTGGTGGCAGAGCTCGATGCCGAAGTCGTGCGCCTGACCCGCGAGTATCTGCCCGAGGTGCACGGCGGCGCTTTCGACGATCCGCGCGTTGAGCTGGTAATCGGCGACGCCGCGGATTTCGTCGCTGGGGCCCTCCAAACGGTCCCCGCCACAGAACAATTCGATCTGGTCGTCTTCGACCTGACACCGCCGGACTCACCCGCCTCAGGCCTTTACACGCCAGACTTCTATATGCAACTCAAGCGCGTCATGAGCCCGACCGCCGCGCTCTCGCTGCACCTCGGTTCTCCCTATTTCCACGCGGAACGCATCGCCGGCCTGCTCAACGATCTGCGCGACACCTTCGCCATCGTGCGCACAATGAGCACCTTCATCCCGCTCTACGGCTCGCTCTGGATGATGGCGACCGCCAGCGACACGCTCGACCCCGCCAGCCTCACCGTCGAAGCCCTCACCGAGCGCCTTGCCGCACGTCGAATCGACTCACTGAAACACTACGACCCAACCCTGCATGCCGGACTGTTCTCGGCATCCCGGTCCGTGCGCGATAAACTAAGTCAATTCTTAAAGCCATCAAGCTAACGCGTGGGCAGAATGCACGGTTCGGTCGGCGCGCGCCATCGGTGTATCGATGCGCGACCGCCCGCCTGGCCTCGCAGCATGCATCCCGCAACCCCAAAAGATCCGGAGAACCCCATGACCGCCTCCCGCCCAGCCGGTGTGCCCTGGTTGACCCCCTATCTGACGGTGCGCGACGCACGTGCCGCCACGGCGTTCTTCGAAGCAGCATTCGGCTTCGAGGTACGTGACAGCGTCCAGGACGATGGTGTCGTCATGCATGTGGAGATGACCTATCAAGGCCAGCTGATCGTGATGTTCGCGCCGGAAGGCGCGTTCGGCTCAGCGGCGAAAACACCCAAAAGCGCGGGCGCAATTGCGCCGCAATCGTTCTATGTCTATGTCGACGATGTCGACGCGGTTTACACGCGGGCGCTGGCCGCCGGCGCAAAATCGCTGAGCGAGCCACAGGATCAATTCTGGGGCGACCGGTTTGCCCAGGTCGAAGATCTGGACGGCTACCGTTGGGCGCTCGCTCGCCACCTTTCGTGAACCAATGAGTATTTTTCTGATGCCTCGCTTCTTCGTCGGTACGCCCCTCACGCCCGACGACATCATGCAGTTGCCCGATGACGTCACGCGCCACATCCTCGTGCTGCGTTTGCAGCCAGGCGATTCGATCGTGCTTTTCAACGGAGAAGGCGGCGAATACAGCGCCGAACTCGTCGAGGTCGAACGCCGCTCAGCCAAGGTCAGAATTCACGAATTCCGCAATATCGAAGTGGAAGCGCCGTATCACCTCACCCTCGCGCAGGGCATCGCCGGCGGCGACAAGATGGACTGGCTCATCGAGAAGGCGGTCGAGCTCGGGGCATCGTGTTTTGTGCCGCTGACCACCACGCGCAGCGTCGTGCGTCTTTCCGGCGAGCGCGCGCAGCGGCGGCATGTGCATTGGCAAGGCATCGTGCGCGCGTCGTGCGAACAGTGCGGGCGCAATCGCCTGCCGGAAGTGATGCCTGTGCGTGAGATCGCCACATGGCTCGGCGCGCTGCCTCGCACGCCCGAAGAAGGCGAAATGCGCATTCTGCTGTCGCCGCGCGCCAGCATCAGCTTTTCGGCACTGCCCGTTAATCCGCCATTCGGGCGCGTGACCGTGCTGGTTGGCCCGGAAGGCGGTTTTTCGGCGGCGGAAGAAGCCGCTGCGACTGATCATGGATTTACCGCCGTCGGTCTCGGTCCGCGTGTGTTGCGCACGGAAACCGCCGGCATCGCAGTGCTCTCGGCATTAGCAGCCCGCTGGGGTGCCTGGTAAGCCAAAAGCAAAAACAAAAGCAAAGGCCCGCCAATTGGCGGGCCTTTCTCTTTTACAACGGTAGGCGGTCCTCAGGCACTCCATTCAAGCAAGATGCTCGGGCCTATCTTACGCAAACGAATAAAACACCCGAAACGCGACCTTGCGCTCGGCCCAGAACTCGGACGCTTCGCGGAACACGTCCAGTAGCGTCTCGCGCCCTTCCTTGTCGAACTTTTGCGCGACCGGCAACTGCTCGAGCACGATCACGAACCCGGGCTGCGCGCCAGCCTTGTGGACCAGATCGGTCAGGCAATCGTAGAGCGCGTCGTAATTCTTGCCGAAATGCTTCGGAAACAGGAACGACGTAGCAATGGTCTCCAGCACTTCCTGTTTGGACTGAGCGTTCGCGCAGTACGCGTACAGAAAGTGCTGGCCGAGCTGGTTGGCCTCGTCAGCGAGATCCTGCACGCGAAACGCGCGGATCGACTGTACGATGTTCGGTCGTACGGTCTTGAAAAGACTCATGGGCTCCTCGTTCGATGCAAGCACAGTGCTGCCTTCGCTCTGGGTATCCCGGCCCTGGTCGCCGGCGCGCATCCGCATGACGCGCTGGAACAAATTGCCGTCGCCGGCCGCGAAAAGATCCGTCGCGACTCCGGAGTCGTGCGCGTAGACGTTGTCGCTCATGCCGTTCATCCCGATGTCATTCAACAATACGATTAAAACTGGTGTAATGGTCGTCCGAGTAATAACAGTTGTCGATCCGCTGTAGCGGACCTCCGCAGACGATGCGACGCGCCCCGCGGTTTCGTGAACGAGGCGTGGGAACGGTGTATTCGTGGTAAAAGCCGCGCCGATGCGGCGGTAGCAACCGTTCGCGATTGCCGAATACGATGCCGTCCTTCTCATACGGGTAAGGCCCGCCCGCGGCAATCAAGTTCAATGTATTGACCGCTTCGCGCGGCAACTGCGCCGCCGCGATAGTGCCCTGCACCTGAGCTTGTGTATCGGCCGATGCCGTGGAGTCGCGCGCAAACGCGCCAGGCACGGAGCCGGATAAAGCGCAGAGCGTCAAAGCACCGATCAGCACGCCTTTAATGCGCAGCCACTTGCGTGCCATGAATCAAGGTTCCCCGCTGTTAGATCACGAGTTTGACGACCATGAAAGTCGTAAGGGTATCGCTAAAACCCCACAGAATCAACGTTCGCCGGACAGGCAAAAGCTTCCAATCGCGCGGGAAAGAGCCACGGAACGGGCTTTGACGACTTTTGACAGAATATTTAGCTTGTGCAGGCTAAAATTAACCCGACGAAGCAAATGGAGGCAGGCCCAAGCCCACTGGGCGCCCATTGCGCAGCCCATTCCCTCTAATGAAAGCCTTGGGGATCCGCAGTCTCTCGAAGGCGGAATGGTCTCATTCGGCCTTTTTTAGGGTGGCAATCCCCTGTTCACCCGCAGGCGTGCCCATTGCGGGCACGCCTTTTTTTTGCGCGGCGCCCAATCAGGCGGCGCCACGCTTCATTCCCGGATCAGGTATCAGCGGGAGGCGATCACGTCGGCAACCAGCAGCGCCGTCATGTTGACGATGCGGCGAACCGTGGCCGAAGCCGTCAGCACGTGCACCGGCTTGGCTGCGCCGAGCAGCATCGGACCAATCGCGATGTTGTTGCCCGCGGCGGTCTTCAGCAGGTTGTACGAAATGTTGGCCGCGTCGATGTTCGGCAGCACCAGCAGGTTCGCATCGCCTTCGAGCGTCGAGTCGGGCAGCACTTCGCGGCGCAGATTCGCGTCGAGCGCGAGGTCGCCGTGCATTTCGCCGTCCACTTGCAGGTCGGGTGCGCGCTCGCGCAGGATCGCCAGCGTGTCGCGCATTTTCTGCGCGGTCGGCGCATTGCTCGAACCAAAGTTCGAGTGCGACACCAGCGCGATCTTCGGTTCGATACCGAAGCGGCGCACTTCCTCGGCGGCCATGATCGTGATCTCAGCCAGCTGCTCCGGCGTCGGATCGACGTTCACGTGCGTGTCGACGAGGAAAATCTGGCGGTTCGGCAACACCAGCGCATTCATTGCCGCATAGACCTTCGCGCCTTGCTTCTTGCCGATCACCTGATCGATGAAGTGCAGGTGGCGATGCGTGGTGGACACCGTGCCGCAGATCATGCCGTCCGCCTCGCCCTTCTCCACCATCATCGCGCCGATCAGCGTGGTGCGGCGGCGCATTTCGAGCTTCGCCATCTGCTCGGTGATGCCCTTGCGGGACATCATCTTGTGATATTCCTGCCAGAAATCGCGATAACGTTCGTCGTGGTCGGTGTTCACGACCGAGTAGTCCTGACCCGCGATCAGACGCAGGCCGTAACGCGCGATGCGCTGTTCGATCACCGCCGGACGGCCGATCAGGATCGGCTTCGCGAGCTTTTCGTCGACGATGATCTGCATCGCGCGCAGCACGCGCTCTTCTTCGCCTTCCGCGAACACGATGCGCTTCTTCTCCGGCTCGACGCCACGCGCCAGCTGGAAAATCGGCTTCATGGTCGTGCCGCTGTGATACACGAACTGCTGCAGATGCTGTTCGTAGGCTTCCATGTCTTCGATCGGACGCTCGGCGACGCCCGAATCCATCGCGGCCTTCGCCACCGCCGGCGCGACCTTGACGATCAGGCGCGGGTCGAACGGCTTCGGAATCAGATATTCCGGACCAAACGAAAGATCCTGGATGCCGTACGCAGTCGCGACGATATCGCTCTGCTCCTGGCGTGCCAGTTCGGCGATCGCGTTGACCGCGGCGATCTCCATTTCACGCGTCACCGTCGTCGCGCCCGCATCCAGCGCGCCGCGGAACAGGAACGGGAACACCAGCACGTTGTTCACCTGGTTCGGGTAGTCCGTGCGGCCCGTACAGAGCACGGCGTCCGGACGCACTTCGAGCGCCAGTTCCGGCAGGATTTCCGGGGTCGGGTTGGCCAGCGCCAGGATCAGCGGCTTGTCGGCCATCTGCTTGACCATGTCCTGCTTCAGCACGCCGCCGGCCGAGAGACCGAGGAAAATATCCGCGCCGCCGATCGCCTCAGCGAGCGTACGAGCGTCGGTTTCGCGGGCAAAGCGCTCCTTGTCCGGGTCCATCAGTTCGACGCGGCCCTTGTAGACCACGCCGGCCAGGTCGGTAACCGTGATGTTTTCGAGCGGCAGGCCGATGTCGACCAGCAAATCCAGACAGGCCAGCGCCGCCGCGCCCGCGCCGGACGACACCAGCTTGACCTTCTTGATGTCCTTGCCGACGACCTTCAAGCCGTTGGTGATGGCTGCCGCGACAACGATGGCCGTACCGTGCTGGTCATCGTGGAAGACCGGAATCTTCATGCGCTTGCGGCATTCGCGCTCGACGATGAAACAGTCCGGCGCCTTGATGTCTTCAAGGTTGATACCGCCGAAGGTCGGCTCCAGCGCGGCGATCACCTCGACCAGCTTGTGCGGATCGGACTCGTTCAGTTCGATATCGAACACGTCGATGCCGGCGAACTTCTTGAACAGGACGGCCTTGCCTTCCATGACCGGCTTCGACGCGAGCGGCCCGATGTTGCCGAGACCCAGCACCGCGGTGCCGTTCGTGACGACGCCGACCAGGTTGCTGCGCGCGGTGAAACGGGCGGCGTTCAGCGGGTTTTCGACGATTTCCTCACACGCGAACGCAACGCCCGGCGAGTATGCCAACGCGAGGTCGCGCTGGTTGATCATCTGCTTGGTGGGGGCGATCGCGATCTTCCCGGGGGTCGGGAACTCGTGATAATCGAGAGCGGCTTCGCGGAGTTTGCTATTGACGGGAGTCGACATAAGGCGGGCTTCGAAGGGCGGATTAGAATAGATGTTCGACGGCATTGTAGCCCCAATTGCCGGCTCAATTCCTTCAATACGGGTACAACTGCCGCGACTGAAATATAGCGAAAGGCAGACATGGCGCACTTTGGGCCAACCACTCGTCGGATCGGAGTTGAGTGCGAATAGAGTGTTTACCCGCAGGCATCTCCGTACAATGCGCGCCGTTAGCGACTTTTCGTTGCACTTATCCGTTTACCCACTGCCCCATGCTCTCTGAGTTTTCGCTGATCGATCGCTTCTTCGCCCGCCGCGCAGCCGCTGCGTCGTCCCGTGCTGCTGGAGGCGAACTCGGCATCGGTGACGACTGCGCCCTGCTCGCGCCGCGCCCTGGCGAAATGCTGGCGATATCGACGGATATGCTGGTGGAAGGCCGCCACTTCTTTCCTGACGTCGATCCCAAGGCGCTCGGTCACAAGGCGCTCGCGGTGAACCTGTCGGATCTCGCCGCGATGGGTGCGCGGCCGCAGGCGTTCACCCTGGCGTTCTCCTTGCCCAAAGCCGACGAAGCGTGGCTCGCAGCGTTCAGCGACGGTCTCTTTGCGCTGGCTGAACGCTACGGCTGCGATCTGATCGGCGGCGACACCACCGGTGGGCCGTTGAACCTGTGCATCACCGTGTTCGGCAGCGTGCCGCCGCAAGTTGCGCTGCGCCGCGACGCCGCGCAACCGGGCGACGACATCTGGATCTCCGGCACGCTCGGCGACGCCCGTGCTGGCCTCGGCTTACAGCGCAGCGAATGGTCTGCCGATGCCAACGACACTGCGACGTTTCGTCGCGCCCTCGAGCGCCCGGAGCCGCGCATCTTCCTCGGTCTCGCGTTGCGAGGCATCGCGCATGCAGCGCTCGATCTATCGGACGGACTCGCCGGCGACCTGCAGCACGTTCTTGAGCGCTCGAACGTGCAGGCCACGGTCGACGTCGACGCTGTACCGCGTTCGGCCGCACTACGCCGCCTCTCGCCCGAGATCCAGCAACGGTGCACGCTAGCCGGCGGCGACGATTACGAACTGTGCTTCACCGCACCGGCGGCCGCGCGCGCCAAGGTCGAAGCAGCCGGCCGCGAGGTCGCCGTACCGGTCACCCGCATCGGTACAATAAGCGCTCTTCAAACGGCGGCCGACCGCCCGGCGATCGGCTGGCGCGATGCCGCCGGCGCGCCGCTCACTCTGACGTTGCAAGGCTTCGACCATTTCCATGCAGACTGATCCCCCGCTGGTCCCCGCCGACGATCTGATCGGCCATCCGCAGCCCAACGCGTCCGGCCCTCGCGCGCCCCGTCCTCAGCCGCGCCGCGCCACCGCGCGTTTCATGCTGTCGCATCCGCTGCACATTCTGTCGCTGGGTTTTGGCAGCGGCCTGTCGCCGGTTGCGCCGGGCACCGTCGGCACCCTGTTCGCATGGGCCTCGTTCGCCGTCCTGAGCCGTTATCTGACCGTGGTCGAATGGGGCGTCCTGATCGTCGCCGGCTTTTTCGGCGGTATTGCGATTTGCGGCTTTACCGCGAAGAAGCTGGGCACCGACGATCCGTCGCCGGTGGTCTGGGACGAAATCATCGCGTTCTGGCTGGTGCTGCTAATGGTCACGCCGGTCACGCTAACCGGGCAACTCTGGGCGTTCATCGTGTTCCGCTTCTTCGACATGGTGAAACCGCCGCCCATCGGCTATTTCGATCGCCGACTGAAAGGTGGTTTTGGCATCATGTTCGACGACCTGGTCGCCGCGTTCTTCACGTTGCTCGTGATTGCGCTCTGGCGCATGTCGGTTTAACCGTTGCCCGTCGGCTGGCGCCGGCCGTTGTCCGCCGGCCAGCGGCTGCCGACAGCCTCCCGCAGCAGTTCCCCGTTTTCCGGATTGACGCCATGCCTACCGATTCCGTGGTTCACCAGCTTGCGATTCGCGTGAGCAACCGCCTGCGCGACGAGCGCCTGATGCTCGTCACCGCCGAATCCTGCACAGGCGGCATGCTGGCGACTGCGATCACCGATATTTCCGGCAGCAGCGGCTGGTTCGAGCGCGGCTTCGTCACGTATTCGAATCAGGCGAAGTCCGAGATGATCGGCGTGCCGGCCGATCTGATTGAAAAGCACGGCGCGGTCAGCGAACACGTGGCCCGTGCGATGGCCGAGGGCGCTCTGCGCAACAGTCGCGCGCAGGTGTCGGTGTCGATTACCGGCGTTGCCGGCCCGGGCGGTGGAACGGAAACCAAGCCGGTCGGCATGGTGTCGTTCGGCTGGAGCAACCGGCTGCACACGTCCGTGGAAACCAAGGTCTTCAAGGGCGACCGCGAGAAGATCCGCGTGCAGGCTGCGGCGCACGCGTTGCGTGGTGTGCTGGCCCTGCTCGACGAGCGCGAACATTAACGCCTGGTTCAAATTCTGAGGCCTCGCCACGATGCCCACCGATATGTCGACTTCGCACGCAGCAAAACACGAATTAATCCGCCGCTTCGATCTGAAGCCGCATCCGGAAGGCGGGTTTTTCAGCGAGACGTATCGGTCCGCGGAGTCCGTGCGCCGCGATGACGGTTCAACGCAGACGCGCTCGGCGTCCACCGCGATTTACTACCTGCTCTGTGACGGCGCGCATTCGGCGTGGCATCGGATCAAGTCCGATGAGGTCTGGCATTTTTATGCCGGCGAGCCCTTGAATGTCCACG
The DNA here is from genome assembly GCF_905221015.1 of Paraburkholderia nemoris. NCBI lineage: Bacteria > Pseudomonadati > Pseudomonadota > Betaproteobacteria > Burkholderiales > Burkholderiaceae > Paraburkholderia > Paraburkholderia nemoris. The sequence continues at coordinate 195,514 of NZ_CAJNBO010000012.1, forward strand.
TGCTCGACGAAGCGGGCAGGTTGATTACGCACACGTTGGGCAACGCGCTGACGCATCCGGATGCCGTGTTTCAGGCAGTGGTGCCCGCGGGTTTGTGGTTTGCCGCGGAATGCGCGGACCCGGCGACGTTCGCGCTGGTGGGTTGCACGGTCGCGCCGGGGTTTGAGTTCAGCGAGTTCGAACTGGCGGATGTCGAAGCGCTAAAAGCGCGGCATCCGCAGCATGCGGTGTTTATCGAGCGGCTGGGGCCGGTTACCTGACCGGCCTCACCCTCAATTACCGGAACGCATTGATCCGGTCACGCGTTTCCATCGCGGCCTTAGCCGCGGCTTCGGCGAAATCGTCATCCTTACCGGCGTAGATAATCGCCCGCGACGAGTTGATCAGCATGCCCGTGCCGTTCGCCGTCCGGCCGGCGTTGACCGTCGCCTGAACATCGCCGCCTTGCGCGCCGATGCCCGGAATCAGCAGCGGCATATCGCCGACGATCCCACGCACCACTTCGATTTCCTTCGGGAAAGTCGCACCGACCACCAGCGCCAGCTGGCCGCTTGCATTCCACTTGTCTGCCGCCAGTTGCGCGACGACCTGATACAGCGGACGCCCGCCCGTCTCCAGAAACTGCAGGTCCGAGCCGCCCGCGTTCGAGGTCCGGCACAACACGATCACGCCCTTGCCCTCGTGCTCCAGATACGGCTGGATCGAATCGAAACCCATATACGGATTCACCGTCACAGCATCCGCCTGATAGCGCTCGAAGGCCTCGCGCGCGTACTGCTCGGCGGTGCTGCCGATATCGCCGCGCTTCGCGTCCAGAATCACCGGCAGGCCCGGGTGGTTCGCGTGAATATGCGCGATCAACTGCTCGAGTTGGTCTTCCGCGCGATGAGCGGCGAAGTAGGCGATCTGCGGTTTGAATGACGACGCATAAGGCGCGGTCGCATCGACGATGGTGCGGCAGAAGTCGAAAATCGCTTCGGGACGGCCCGCGAGCGCGCCCGGGAATTTGCTGGGCTCGGGATCGAGGCCGACGCACAGCAGCGAGTTCGTGCGCTGCCAGGCGTCGTTGAGTGTCTGGATGAAATTGGACATGGTGAGTCTCGCGGCGAGCCGATAACGGAAGTGGCGCGTATTTTACCTGTCCTGAGCGACAAGCCGCGGCCATGCGTCATGCCGGTTCCGGCTGGGGCGTGACGACGGGTACGCCGTACCGCTGCGTCCTGCTCGCGCCCTACTGCCGCTGACGCGACCCACGTGCGCCCGGCATCGAGCGCAAACCCGTGCGTTCGACGGTAAAGCGGAACGTGCGCGTGAGCCGCTCGCCGCGCGCGAGCATCGTCATCCCGTTTTCGCATGCACCACCAGCGAGATTCATCGCGTTGATCGGATGATCGACCGGTTCGAAGCAGAAGAAGTCTTCGCGCGGCGGCGTGTACAGCACGTAGTAGTCGGTGTCGGCGGCGATATTCAGCGACAGCCGCCGCTTCGGCCACACCACGGCCGCCTGCCCGCTCCAGCCCGTGAACGCGTGATTGACGATGGTTTCCGGCAACGGATATGCCACGCCGAATTGCCATGCCGGCGGCGCCGGCACGTGACGCACCGGCAGCCAGTCGTCGCCGGAAAGCCACAGGCCGCCCGCCGCCGCCGATAGTTCGGTATCGGCGTCGCGCACAAAAAATGGATGCACGCCCAGCCCGAAAGGCAGCGCCTCGCGGCCGGCATTCTCGATGTCCAGCGTGATGACGAGCGTGGGACCGTCCAGCGTATAAGTTTGCGTCGCGCGGAATGCGTACGGTTTGCCGTCGTGGCGATCGAGCGTCAGACGCACGTTTTCGCGATCCGACTCCGCGACCTGCCAGGCGGAGAGCCAACCGTCGCCATGAATCGGCAAGGCTTCGTCGGCGCGATTTTGCGGCACCTCGACACGCCGCCCAGCCACATTGAAATGACCGCCGCCGATGCGATTCGAATACGGCAGCAACGGATAACAGGCAAGCTGGTTCGGCTGGGTATCCGAAGCGACGTGACGACAGCGCCGGAAAATCGGCGTAAGCGCGCCGTCGTTACGCCAGTCGAAACGGGTGACGCCGCCGCCGAGTGTCGGCGCGACGTCGAGGCGCAAATGCGCATTGGCGAGCGTGATGCACGCGAGCTCGCCGCCGCTCGTCTCACCGACCGCAACCGCAGAAGTACTGGGACCCGGAAGCACCGGATTGGCCGCCGCGTTGAGTCGCGCGCGCCGGCTCTGAGAAGAGGCGGAAACAGGATTCGCAACAGTCATATCTGGCTCCATCGAGAGGCGTAGGACGTTGCCGTCATTGCTGACGGATGCTGTTGGGCGATTTTTTTGCACAGGTCGCCTCAGGGTCCGAACTGCATGCTGCCGGTCTATTGCCGATTTGCTGGCACTTGGTTTGCGACATCAACGACTGATTCAGTTCCAAAATCACTGCTCGACTGCACTCTGCCTTGCGACTAAGGCTGCGTCATTCTGCGCTAAGTAGGCGCGCCCTGGAACACCGGCTCAGGCAAACCTTGTCGTCCGGGTGTTGCGATGAACACGCCGCCCGCATGAGAATCGCCCGCTAGCGCGGCGGCATCGAGATCGATACGCGCACTCGTGATGTACAGGGTGTCCAGTTGCGCAGGCCCTGAAGGAAGTCCCTTTGAGGGGCCACCAAACGCGACGCAACTCGGCTGCGCGGTCGGCACGTCGACACGCTCGGTTTCCACGCCATCGGGGCCATACCGCACCACTCGCCTGCCGCCCCACTGTGCGTTCCACACGCCACCATCGCTGTCGACGGTCGAACCGTCGGGCTCGCCGGTCGCATCCGTTAATGTCGTAAAGACGCGGTCGTTGGCAATGCTGCCGTCAGCGCGATAGTCGCAGACGCGAATTTCACGCGTCGGCGAATCGCCGTAGTACATCGTCGCGCCGTCGGGACTGAAAGCGATGCTGTTCGAGATCGCCGGTGCGGGCAACGGCAAACGCTCCAGCGACAAATCGTGATTCAGACGATAAAACCCGCCGATCGCCTGCAGCGGCGAGCCTTCGTCTTTAGTACCGAATACGAAACGACCCTGACGATCGCAGCGGCCGTCGTTCACGCGCGTGTTCAAGCCAGGTTCGACGTCGACGATACGCTGCGTCTCGCCGGTTGTCAGATCGAAGAACGCGAGATGCGTCGCCAATCCGAGCAGCAGGTAGCGCGGATCGGCGCACAACGCAAAACTCCCGAGCCGCTCGGGCATGCGCCAGAACGTGCTGCCGCCGTCGCGCGGATCATAGCGCCACAGTCGCGCGCCTTCGATGTCGTTCCAGTAGAAACGGCCGGTTCGCGTGCACCAAGTCGCGCCTTCGCCGAGCGTGCATTGGGTGTCGAGCAGCAGCGCCGCGCTATGTGCAGGCAAATCCGCACCCGCACTCACGCCCAGCCTCCGTCGACGACGATGTCCTGCGCGGTGATCATCCTGCTGTCATCGGCAGCGAGGAACAAGGCCATGCGGGCGAGATCGGCCGGCTCCAGTTCAGCATCGATACACTGGCCTTCCTTGATCGAGCGACGGCCCGCATCGTCGAGCCACAAACGCTTCTGCTTTTCCGTCATCACCCAGCCCGGCACCAGCGTATTGACGCGGATATTGAAGTGACCGAGGTCGCGCGCGAGACCACGCGTCAAACCCTGCACCGCCGATTTCGACATCACGTATACCGGATAGCCGCCGTTCTTCAGCATCCAGCTAATCGAGCCCAGGTTGATGATCGAACCCGCGTTGGCGGCTTTCATGTCCTCCATCACCGCTTGCGCTGCGAAGAACTGGTGACGGATATTCACCGCGATGCCCGCGTCGAAAAACTCGCGCGTCACGTCGCCAATTGCGTGGCGTTTGTCGTTTGCCGCGTTGTTCACCAGCACCTGAATCGGACCAAGTGCAGCCTTCACATCGGCGATCGCTTTTTGCAGCGCGTCGATGTCGGTCAGATCGCAGGGCAGGAACAGCGGCTTGTGTTTCGAATCGCCGAGTTCGTCGGCGAGCGCTTCACCCGCGGTCGCGTCGATATCGAAGAACGCGACGCGCGCACCCTGCGCCGCAAAATGCTCGACGAACGATGCGCCGATACCGGTCGCGCCGCCCGTGATCAACACTGTTCGGTCGACGAGACTCGGATAGCGGGCAAACGCGTTGCCCGCGAGGCGGTCGTTTGCATTGGCCGGAGACGACATCGTTCGATTCCTTTTTAGAGCAAGGTGGGTGGGTCCGGGGTTTAGTCCTGGGTTAGTCCCGTGAGCCGCGATTCTTCAACTGGTCGAGCAGCACAGCGGCGAGCAGGATCGCGCCACGCACGAGGTACTGATAGAACGCGTCGATGTTCATCAGGTTCATCACGTTCTCGACCGTACCCATGATCAACACGCCGATCACGACACCGGAGATCGTCGCGCGACCGCCGAGCAGCGACACGCCGCCCAGCACGCACGCCGAAATCACGTTCAGCTCGAAACCTTCCGCTGCATTCGGCTGGCCCGACGTAATCCGCGAAGCCAGAATCACACCGGCCAGCGCGGTGACGGCGCCCTGAATCAGGAAGATATAAACGCGCGTGCGTTCGACATTGATACCGGCAAGACGCGATGCTTCCGGATTCCCGCCGATTGCCAGCGTGTTACGGCCATACACGGTCTGATTGAGCATCACGCCGAACACGATGAAGCACAGCAGCGTGACCCAGATCGGCAGCGACACGCCGAAGAAGCTCAAACCGCCCAGCGCGATAAACGTATCCGACGACACACCCACAGCCTGACCGTGCGACACGATAAAGCCGAGACCGCGGACGATTTCCATCGTAGCGAGCGTCGTGATCAGCGCGTTGATGCGCAGATAGGCGATCACGGCGCCGTTGACGAAGCCGATCACCGCACCCGCCGCCACCGCCGCAATGATGGCGATGAAGGTGTTACCGGTCGCATTCAGCACCATCGCGCACAGCACACCGGCGAACGCGACTGTCGACCCCACCGACAGGTCGAAATCGCGCGAGGCCAGACAGAACATCATCGTGCACGCGACCATGCCGATCTGCGAAATCGACAGGGCGAGACCGAGCATGTTCTCGATCGAGAAGAAATGGTCGACCGTCAGCGACATCGTGATGAACATCACGATGAAGATCAGGATCAGGCTGTACTCGGTGATCTGCTGCCACCATTTGGCCTTGTCGTTGCCTTGCGGAATCAGCGCTTCGGCCGCACTTTTTGCGGCTTGTTGCGCGAGGTTTTCTCTGGCTTGCATGTTGAAGACTCCTCCCGTTCCCCACGGGTTGCCGGACTTTCGTCCAAATAATGTTCAGGCCGCTTGCTCGGTGGCTGCGGTTCCGGGCAGCGCTGTCGAGCTTTGCGGCAAGGCGAGGCCCAACACGGATTGTTCCGTTGCGTCCTTACGCGCCAGCTCGCCGGAAATCCGGCCCTGGCGCATCACGACGATCCGGTCGGACACGCCGAGCACTTCCGGCAATTCCGACGAAATCATCACGATCGCGCAGCCGCGTTCGGCGAGCTGATAAATCACGTTATAGATCTCATGCTTCGCGCCGACGTCGATCCCGCGCGTCGGCTCGTCAAGAATCACGACCTTCAGATCGGGCTCGGCCAGCCAGCGCGACAGAATCGCCTTCTGCTGGTTGCCGCCCGACAGAAAACGAATCTTTTGACGACGGCTCGGCGTTTTGATCTTCAGCAGCTTGATAAAACGGTCGGCGGTTTCCGCTTCTTTCTTGCGATCGAGGAACATCCCGGCGCGCAGATAGTGACGGCGGCAACTGATATTGATGTTCTCCGACACGGTCGCCATCGCGACGATGCCCTCTTCCTTGCGGTCTTCCGGACACAGCACGATGCCGTGCCTGATCGCCTCACCGGCGCTGCGCACCTTGATCGGCTTGCCGTCGAGCACGATTTCGCCGGCCTTCTTGTGGTCCGCGCCGTACACCAGATGCATCAGTTCGCTGCGCCCGGCGCCCACCAGACCGAAGAAGCCGACGATCTCGCCGCGCCGCACTTCGAAGCTGGCCGGCTGCGCGAGCGCATGACCTTCGATCGCTTTCGCCGCGAAGCGCACTTCGCCGAGCGGCCGTGACGAGTAGTTGTAAATGTCGGCGATTTCACGCCCGACCATTTCGCTGACAATGGTGTCGCGCTTCACGCCTTCGAGCGTCGGATGCGAAGCAATTTTGCGGCCGTCGCGGAAGATCGTGCAGGCATCGCACAGCTCGTAGATCTCGTCCATGCGGTGCGAGATGTAGATCATCGCGCGATTGTCGGCACGCAGATCGCGCACCAGTTTGAACAGCACTTCGGTCTCGCGATGCGACAGCGAGCTGGTCGGCTCATCCAGTGCGATCACGCGTGCATTGCGCAGCAGCGCCTTGCAGATTTCGACCATCTGCCGTTGCGCGATCGAGAGCTTGCGCAGCTTCGCGTTCGGATCCAGCGCCACGCCCATCGCTTCGAGGCGTTCGCGCACGAAGCGTTTGGCTTCGCGCTTGTTGACCCAGCCGAGCGAGTTCGGCAACTGGCCCAGCAGCAGGTTTTCCGCGACCGTCAGATCGGGCACGTATTGCAGTTCCTGGTGAATCACCGCGATCCCCGCCGCGATCGACGACGCCGCGCTCGTGAAGCGCACCTCATTGCCGTCGATCATCACGCGGCCCGAATCGGGCTGGTATTCACCACCGAGAATCTTCAGCAGGGTCGATTTCCCTGCGCCGTTTTCGCCCATCAGGCCGTGCACCTGGCCGACGTTGACGTCGAAGGACACACCGTCGAGCGCGCGCACGCCTGGAAAGACTTTGCCGATATTGTCAAAACGTAGCGTCGCTGACACTTCGCCTCCTGTCCCATGCAACTTAATTGCTGCTTCGTGTGAACCGTGCGTGTTTTGCGAGGCAGTCACGCCAGCGGCAAACACGGTCTGTCTCAACTGCTGATCTTGTATTGCTGTTGCCGGCGCGCCCAATCCTTGGAGAAACGACGCGCCGGCAGTTCACTTCATTTAACTACGCCTACACAGCCGCTTAATTTGCCGCGAGGCCCATCTTCTGGCGCACATCGGCGACGTTGTCACGCGTAGCCAGCATGCCGGTCGTCAGCGTGAGCATCGGCGGTTCCTTGCCTTGCGTGATCCAGTCGTACATCAGCGTCGAGGTTTCTTCGCCGTGACGCTTCGGGCTGATGATGACCGTGCCGTAGAAGCCCGTCGGGGTCGGCTTCTTGAACTCGTTCAATGCCGAGTCCGAACCGCCGATGCCGATACCGATCATGTTGTCCGCCTTGAAGCCGCGGCCTTCCGCTGCGCGCACCGCGCCGAGCACGCCTTCGTCGTTCAGCGCGTAAGCCACCCAGTGCTTGAAGTTCGGGTTCTTCGTCAGCGCAATGTTGGCGGCGTTGAACGCGTTTTCCGTGTCCGTCTTCGCTTGCGGCGCGGCGATGATGTTCGCCTTCGGGAAGCCGGCGGCGACCAGCGCGTCGGTCGCGCCGCTCGTGCGGTCATGCGCGGTCGGCAGCTGTTCGTAGGTGACGTCGATCGCGCCGACGTCCTTCATGTCCCAGCCGCGCTTCTTGATTTCAGCGGCCAGGCCGTCGCCCACCTGCTTGCCGATGTTGTACGCCGAGATGCCCATATGCGGCACCGAGGCGATCGGCTTGCCCGCGCCGTCGACGAGGCGGTCGTCCACCGTCATCATCTTCAGGCCGTCGGCCTTCGCCTTCGCGACGATGCCCGGTCCGAGCTTGACGTCAGGCGTGCAGATCACAAAGCCTTGTGCCTTCTGTGCCGACAGGTTGTCGATAGCGCTCATCACCTTCTCGCCCGACGGCGCGCCGATCTTCACCAGCGTGAACCCCTTCTCCTTGGCGGCAATTTCCGCGAACTTCCATTCGTCCTGGAACCACGGTTCTTCCGGCTGCTTCACGAGGAAGCCGATCTTGACCGGATCCGCGGCTTGCGCCACCGGTGCGTTGAAGAGCACACCCGTCGCCGCTGCTGCCAGCGTGAGGAAAATTCTTCGTTTCATAATGCGTGTCTCCTGACTAATTGATAACGAGAAGGTATCGGCCGCGTCTTCTTGTACCGGGTGTGACACACGCGGCCAGCGCGTCGTCCGGTGAAACCTTGCTGCTTTGTTCTTGCTGCCCGTTTGCTTCTTATTGCGTTTCCCGCTTCCTGTTGCGTGCTACCCCACTACGTTCAGTCGTGATACACCGCCGAGCGGCCGCCATCCACGGTGATGCAGGTGGCGTTGATGAACGGCGCCTCATCCGAGGCGAGAAACACCGCCGTCATCGCCACTTCTTCCGGGCGGCCGATGCGCTTCATCGGTTGCAGAGCGAGCGTCGCCTGTTTCGCGGCAGCCGGGTCGGCTTGTTCGTTCCACCAGTCGTGCGTCAATTGCGTTTCGATGTAGCCCGGCGCGATTGCGTTGACGCGCACGTTGCGCGGTGCGTATTCGATGCCGAGCGCGCGCGTCAATCCGATCACGCCATGCTTCGCCACCGGGTACGGAAAGCATCCCGGAATGATCTTGAATGCATGTGTCGACGCGATATTCACGATGCTGCCCGAGCCTCGTTCGACCATGCCCGGCAACACCGCGCGACACCCGTTCCAGACGCCGTCGAGATCGACCGCGAAGCAACGGCGCCAGTCGTCGTCCGTCATGGTTAGTGGGTCGCAGAACACGTTGATGCCTGCGTTATTGACCAGCACGTCGACCGCGCCGAACGCCTGCTCGCCCTCGCTCACCGCGTGCTGAACCGAGGCCGATTGCGTCACATCCGTCTGCACCGCCAGCACGCATGCGCCGGTTTGCGCCTTGATCTGTTCCGCTGTCTGCTGCGCGGTTTCGATATCGAGTTCAGCCAGCACGACCGCCGCGCCCTCGCGCGCAAACGCAAACGCGATCGCCGCTCCGATGCCGCGGCCGGCGCCGGTGATCAACGTGACTTTGTCGGCGAGCCGCTTCATTTCTTCGCGCCTGCACGGGCGATGCGCAACCCGTTGATGAACGCCTTTGCGTGCGAGGCGGTCACCGCCGCGCTCTGTCCCGGCTTGTACAGCGCCGAGCCGAGGCCGAAGCCATTCGCGCCGACGCTAAGGAACGGACCCATGTTGTCCGGCGTGATCCCACCAACCGGCACCAGCGGCACTTCCGCCGCGATCACCGCGCGCCACGCCTTCACGACCTGACAGCCGAGTTGTTCGGCGGGGAACATCTTCAACACATCCGCGCCGTTTTTCAGCGCGATGAAGGCTTCGTTCGGTGTCGCCACACCCGGCGCGCAGGCCATGCCTTGCGCTTTCGCGGCGCCGACGACCTCCGGGTCGCTATGCGGCATCACGATCAGCTCGCCGCCCGCCGACTTCACGTCGTTGACGAAACTCGGATGCAGCACCGTGCCCGCACCGACGATCGCGTCAGCCGGCAACACCTTGCGGATCGCCGCGATGCTGTCGAACGGCTGCGGCGAATTCAACGGCACTTCGACGATGCGAAAGCCGGCTTCGTACAGCGCCTGACCGTGCTCGGCAGCATCCGCGGGCGTCACGCCCCGCATGATCGCGATCAGCGGACAGATCTCGAACGCCGCGATCAACCCCGCGTGCGGCATGTACGGGGCGGGCAGATTGATGTGAGGTTGCATGTCGGTTCCTTGTTTCGTGAGCGGCGGCGCTGCCGGTTAGCCGGCGTGCGCCGCTTGCGGCGTAGGCTTGACGAGCCCCGCCTGGGTGGCGACGCGCCACAAGCCGCGCTCGGTGGCGTGCTTCACCAGCTCCGCGTGAGTGCAACCGAATTGCACCAGTGCTACGCGATAGCGCTCGCACAGCGCTTCATTGCCAATCAGAGGTAGATGCTGCCCGGCGAGCGAACTTTGCTGTTGCGACAGCGCGGCTTCGAGACCGGCCAGTTCGTGCCCGATCAGCAAACCTGACAGATAGTCCGGCTGCTGTTCGCGTGAAAGCTGTCCGGTGAGCCCGAGCGTGCGGGAGCTGAATACCGTGGCCAGCATGCCCGCCTGACCTTTGTCGCGCGCGATGTTCACGCCATGCAGAAACGAAGCGGTATCCGGACGATCCGGCGTGACCATCGTGCGGCCGAGGATGGTGTGCTCGCGCAAAGCCGCGAACACTTCACCGGTCATGAAGGTATGAAAACGTTCGATGCGGCCCGCCTGCACGACGGCCCATTTCGCGTGCGTGCCAGGCAAGCCGATCAGTGCGCGCTTACCGCTGTCTGCTGCACCCGTGTCCTGCCCCAGCGCGCCGAAAATCTGGGTTTCTTCGCCGCGCATGACGTTGGGCAGCTCGCCGCGCTGCAGGACGCCCGGCACGATATGCAGCGTCACGCCACACGCGGCCTTCACACGGACGATGCCGGCCACCAGCGCATCCGCATTCGCCGGCGCGTCGACATACGGTGCTTCGAGCCAGCCTTGTGCGCTGCCGACCATACCGGCTGCGATCACCGACACGGCGGGCGCCTGTTCGAGCCAGGCGCCGCACGCGTCCTCGAAGGCGGCGTCGAAGCCGCCTTGCTCGGCGCTACGCGGCAAATTCATGATGCCGGCCGTCGATGCCCGCGTCGCCAGTACCTCGCCTGCCGCGTCGTACAGATACGCGCGCAGCGACGTCGTGCCCCAGTCGAGCGCGATGAGCGCTGCGTCCTGGAGGGTAGCGTCGGCGACAGCGGCGGCGTGCACCGGATTGGCCGCTTGCGTGTGGGAACCCGCTCGCTTCATCGTTTGATCCTGCGGGTTGCCGGTTGCGGGGCACGCCAGCCGAGTTCTTCCGAGATCGCACGCGCTTCGCGCTGCACGACTGGAATCAGTTCATCCATGCGTTCAAGCGACATATACGGAATCGTGCTCGCTACCGACAGCGCCGCCACGACTGCGCCCGATGCATCGCGCACCGGCGCTGCGACGCAACGGATCGACGCTTCGTTTTCTTCGAGGTCGAAGGTGTAGCCGCCGGCGGCGTAGTTGGTCATGCGTTGCATGAAGGTCTGCGCATCGGGGCGGTTATCCGGCTTGAAACTGACGCCGGCGAGCGCACGCCGCGATGCTTCGAAAAGCGACTGCCAAACGTCCGGCGTGAGGTCGAGCATCATGGCTTTGCCAATCCCCGTCGATGCCAGCGGCATCCGGTGACCGACGCGCGAGCGCATTTCGAGGCCACGGGTGCCAGGGATCTTGTCGATGTACAGCACGTCGTCGCCATCGCGCACGCCGAGGTGGATCGTATCGAGCGTTTGTTCGGCGAGCGATTCGAGATGCTGCCGGGCCACGGTCGTGAGCGGCATCTGTTCCAGCGCGATGGTGCCGAGTTCGATCAGCTTCGGGCCGAGCAGATAGCCGCCCTGCACCTGCCGCAGATAGCGCGCCTGCACGAGGCTGCTCACCAGACGATGCGTGGTGCTGCGGGTCGTGCCGAGCGCGGCGCCGAAGGTGCGCAGATCGCGCACGCCGGCGGCGGCGGCTTCCAGAATCGCGAGGCCGCGCAGCAGTGTTTGCGTGCCAGCCTGTTGCGGCGTGATGTCGAGCAACGTGCTCGGCAAGGCGATTTCGTCGACCACGGGCGGATGCTGGACGCTGGCGCGTGAAACCTTCGCAGCGTTGGCAGCCTGCCGCGGCGCGGCGCTGGAAGCGTGATCGGCCTGCGGCGCCAGATCGGCGTCAGATTCGCTTACGGCGTGATTGGGCATCGCTTTGTTCATGGCGATTCGCTTTCAGGTAGTTTTTTGCGCTTACAGCGCGGGGCCGGAGAGGGGGCCTGGTTTGCTCGCGGCACAGCGCGTGTTGCCACTGGCGCGGGCGTGCGGTTGCTGCCTTTGGGGCTTTGGCATGGTGTTTGGCTTGTCTCCGGTTTTTTTCTTGCTGTCGCTGGTCGTGGCTGTTTTTCGCTCACGGTGCGTGTTGGTGTGGATTGTAGGGCGGTTTTTTGGAAATCTCCAATATGTGAGTGTTTGATTCATATAATGGGATTTGGTCCTGCCGGGGGCTTGTGCTGGGGGTTTGCCTGCGGCAGGGGGATTTTCTTGAGCTTGTTGTCTGCTTGGCGCTTTTTGTCAGTGCTCTTAGGGCGTTGGCCTTTCCTTGTTCTGGCTTTGGTGCCTTTCCTTGTTCTGGCTTTGGTGCCTTTCCTTGATTTGCTAGTGGTCTATTAGCGTTGCCCCTGTGCGGGGCGGCACTTACTTTCTTTGCCGCCGCAAAGAAAGATAAGCAAAGAAAGCGGCTAGAAGCCCCTGCTAAGTGGGCACCGTGGTCTGCCCGGGCTAGTGGTGCGACTGGAATCCGTGCTCTCGCACATTCCACGTTAGTGACAAAGGCGTCATCAGCTCCCACTCCGCACTGCGTGCGTCGCGGACGGGTCTGCAGGGGAAACCACGGGCTTCGGTTGGGGTTTGTGGGGGCCTCGGCGAGGCGCCTCTGCACTCACCCCGGAAACCCCGCCTCAACCGATAGGTCGGTGTGCTGAATCACCGCCCCGCCTCGCTCCAACCCGCCCCAATCCCAGCCACGGTCGCGTTCGCATCTGCCATTGCCATTGCCATTGCCATTGGCGTTGGCGTTGGCGTTGGCGTTGGCGTTGCAATCGGAATCGGAATCGAGAAGGTGATGGCGGTGCAATGACGAGCCACGACCCGTCGGCGAGGCGTAGGAATTGAAACGTAGAGGGAGGTTTTATGAACTGCTCTTCGGCGCGCGCAGCGCCGCCGGAAGTATGACGCCCTTGTCACAAGCATGCGCAGCGGCACGAACCCAGATTCCAGTCGCACCACTACCCGCAGCGGACCACGGGCCCCACTTAGCAGGGGCTTCTAGCCGCTTTCTTTGCTTATCTTTCTTTGCGGCGGCAAAGAAAGTAAGTGCCGCCCCGCACAGGGGCAACGCTAATAGACCACTAACAAAACAAGGAAAGGCACCAAAGCCAGAGACACGAACAAAAAGCGCCGCGTAGGCAAAAAAACCGTCAATCTGGCAACTCAGCCGCCCCCATCCGCCGCGCAATCACGCGCGACCGTTGAGCCAGATACGCTGAGCCCCTGTGCTCATCAAAATACTTAGGCTGCGGCAGCATCACAGCCAGCCGCGCCGACTGCCCGGCAGTCAACTTGGCAGCAGAAGTCTTGTAGTAATAATGCGCGGCCGCCTCCGCGCCATAAACCCCATTGCCCCATTCAACGGAGTTGAGATAAATCTCAAAGATCCGCTGCTTGTCCATCAGGGTCTCAAGCATCCACGTGATGATCAGTTCCTGGCCCTTGCGGATATAACTCTTCTCACGAGATAGAAAAAGATTCCGCGCCAACTGCTGGGTAATCGTCGAGCCACCACGAACGATCTTGCCCTTGGCCTTGTTCTTCTCCCACGCCTGCAGAATGGCGTCGGTCTCGTAGCCATTGTTATTGACGAAGTTCGCGTCTTCGGACGCGATAATCGCTCGCTTCAGATTGTGCGAAATCTGTTCGTACGGCACCCACGTGCGTTGCACCGACAGATCAGGCCGATCCTGCGACAATCGCCACGCGTCCGATCGCATAAAAGCAGTCGACCGGGGATTCGTGTAATTCCATACCGCGATCTGCGCGAAGTAAAACGCCTGCGTCGCAAGCCACGCAATCGCCACCACGGCGCCGAGATAAACGATCCATCGCACCGGACCTGGCCGGCTCGCGCGCCGCGTTGTTTTCATCGTGCCTGGAGTCCTCGAGTCGGTGAACGTGTGGGTTGGCGAGTTGCGTATTCCGGAAGTTAAAGCGGGGGGCTAGCCGTGCGGCGGCGCCGTCAATAACGCTCGCAATTCAGCCAGCACCGGCGCGCCGTCGGGCCGCACGCCTCGCCACACGTAAAACGATTCGGCCGCCTGCTCGACCAGCATGCCGAGGCCGTCGGCGCCGCGCGCGCCCAGCTTCTGCGCGTGTTCCATGAAGACCGTCGGGTGCGCGCCGTACATCATGTCGTAGGCAAGTGTGCCGGCGCCGAACGCGCGGTCGTCGCATTCGGGCAACGCGGCATCCAGACTGCCCGCCGTCGCGTTGACGATCACGTCGTATGTGCCCGCTTCGATCGCTCGCGCGCTGCCGCCGGTCAGACAGCAAGCGGCATCGCGTGCGGCCTGCGCGAACTGGTCCACGAGCACTTCGGCCTTCGCTGCCGTACGGTTGACGATCGTCAGCGTATGCGGCGAGCGGTCCAGCATCGGCAGCACGACGCCGCGCGCGGCGCCGCCCGCACCAAGCAGCAAAATCCGCGCACCCTTCAACGAAACGCCGAGGTTCACCTCGATGTCTCGCACGAGGCCGAAGCCGTCCGTGTTGTCGCCGTAGACACCGTTTGCGTCGAACCGCAATGTGTTCACCGCGCCCGCTGCCGCGGCCCGCGGCGACAGGGTATTAGCGAACGCATGCGCGTCGAGCTTGAACGGCACCGTCACGTTCATGCCGCGGCCGCCAGCTTCGATAAAAGCGCGCACGTGCGGCACGAACGCATCGACCGGCGCGAGCAGGTGGCCGTACTCGATCGGCTCGCCGGTTTGCGCGGCAAAGCGGCCATGAATGAACGGCGATTTGCTATGGCCGACCGGGTTGCCGATGACCGCGTAGCGGTCGCGCGAATCGCTGACGCTCATCGTCCCGGCTCCACGACGTGCTGTTGGTCGGCTGCCGCATCGCTGGTGCCGGCGGCGTTTTCGGCGTCGCCCGGTTCAGCCGCACCGCCGTCGAGGTCGGCTTCCGCCTGAGCCTCGGCTTCGCCTTCTGCGCTTTCTTCTGCCACGTCGATGATTTCTTCTTCACCCTCGTCGGCTTCTTCAGATTCGCTGCCGCTCGTCACCGTCGGCGCGTCGAGAACGTGCAGCAGGCGCACGGACGCTTCGACGGTCAGTTCGTCGATCGACATCACTTCCATCTGTAAGCGCGTACCGCGTGCATGCACGCCGAGACCCGGCACGTGCAGCAGCAGCGGAATCTCTTCCAGACGCACGAGATCGCCCTTCACCACCGATGCCACCACCTGCTTCCGGTTCTCCTGCTTCAGCCAACGCAGGCACCAGAAGTACTCCATGCGGCGCTGGTGATCGGCGTACGCCGTATAGGTGTCGTCGAAACCTTGCACGACGGCGAACAGGTCAGCGTCCTTCGGCTTGAACGGCGCGGCCAGTTTCGCGGTCACGCCATGCTGCACGCAGGCGAGCAACTGCCACTGGTTCACGAGGTCGACGTAGCGGCGCAGCGGCGACGTGCTCCACGCGTATTGCGTGACGCCTAGGCCTTCGTGCGGCGCCGCATTGGTTTGCATGCGGGTGCGCTTCGGGCCGGTCGGCGCACCGAACGCGCGTTGCGTACGGTAGATGCCCGGCACGCCGTGGTCATGCAGGAACGCGCCCCACGACGAGTTGGCGAGAATCGCGAGCTCCGCGACGATCGTGTCGAGCGGCGAACCACGCCGGCGCGGCGTGATCGTGATGTGCTCGCCTTCCACGTAGAAGTTGAAGTCGGTATTGCGCTGCACTTCACGACGCAGGCCGTAACCGGCGCGTGCGGTCTGACGCTTTTCGAACAGCGCCTGCGCGAACGGCCACAGCACGGCGATGTCCTCTTTGTGCGGATAGTCGCCGGTGCCGGCGGCGAGCGCCTCTTCAGTGACCAGCTCGTCCAACGTGTTGTGGCGCAGATTGTTCTTCACGAACACACGCTCGGCGCGCGTTTCGCTCGCCACGATTTCCTGCGTCTCGCGATTGATGATCACGTAGAGCGACAGAGCCGGCCGCAAGCCACCTTCAGCCAGCGTGAAAGCTTCCACGACGCTATCGGGCAGCATCGTGATCTTGTCGCCCGGCATATAAACGGTCGACAAACGCGTGCGCGCGATCGCATCAACCTCGTCGCCACGCTCAATGCCGAGCGCCGGCGCGGCAATGTGCACGCCGATCCGCACACGGCCGTCGGCCAGATGCTCGACGGAGAATGCATCGTCGATTTCGGTCGTGGTGATGTCGTCGATCGAGAACGCCTGTACATCGGCTTCCGGCAGATCTTCCGGCAATGTGCCGACCGTGACCGGCGGAAAGCCGGTGCCGTGCGGGAAAAACTCAGAGAGGAATTTCGCCTCATGCAACGCGCGAGCCGACGGAATTCCGCCGCATTCGAGCATCAGCCGCGCCTGCGAGATGCCGCGCGCCGCTGCCGCGCCTTCGAGCGCCTTGTATTCGATCGTGTTCTTGTCGGGCCTCGTGAGCAAAGCCAGCGCCTTGCTGCCGCTGAAGCCTTCCGGCAGACGGCCCGCCTTCAGTTCGTCTTCGTAACCGGCCTGCACCAGCGCCTGCTGGCGCTTGCGCTCGAGCCCAGCGAGCGCCATCTTGAGTTGCTCCTGCGGCGCGCGCTGGTACATGCCGCGGCCCTTGCGGCGGAAGTACACCGGCGCGCCGTGCATGCGCAACACCAGCGCCGCGCGCTCGATGGCGCCGAACGCGTCGCCGAAGTATTCGGCGCCCAGCGTGGCAAACGGAAATTCGTCGTCCGGCGCGCATTCCCACAGGAAGTCCAGATCGATGTCCTGCGCGGCGGCGTCAGCTTGCTGCATCAGTTCGCCCGCGCTCGGCTTTTCGAATTCGATCAGTACGTCTTTCGCGCGCACCTTGGCGCGCCGGCCGCCCGGCAGCTCGACCTGAAAAGCATCGCCCTGGCGCGACAGCACGCTGCCCGCCTTGAAACTGCCCGATTCCTCAAAGAAAACGTTCACTCAATACTCTCGTTCTGTCTTGCATCTGCCGGCGCGCCCGATTGGGTTCAGCTATCGGTCACTGCGTGCGCGGCACGGCAACGTGTTCGTGGTAGTGGATCCGCGGCGCGATACGCGCGCGCCGGCGGCATGATTCTGGTGATCCGCAGCGGCCTCGCTGCGGGATCGTCGGCACGCTCAGGCGGCTTCGCGCGGCGCCGGCGGCTCGACGTCTTCGGCATCGCAAAAGGCCAGCACCTCGTCGACGTATTGCGCGAATTCGCTGATCGCGTGGTCACTCCCTTGGATCAGCGTAGTGCGTGCGCCCGGATAGTGCGCGAGCATTTCACGGTAATCGAGCACTTCGTCGCCGGTGGCGGCCATCAAATAATAGCGTTCGGGCCGCGTGATCGACGCGACGCCGAGCGCGCGCAGCTCGTCCAGATGATGCGGCTCGACCGTGATGCTGCCGCCGCCGTGCCACAGCGGCTGCTCGCCGAGATAGGCGCTCAGGTCGCGCTGCGGCACGACCGCCGGGTTCAACAGCACCGCCGGCCAGCCGTGCTTCTCGGCGAGATGGGTGGCGAAGTAGCCGCCGAGCGAACTGCCGATCACCGTGACGTCTTTCGGCTTCGCAGCCGCCACCAGCGATTCGGCAAGCGCCACGGTCTCGAGCGGCGAGACCGGCAGCATCGGACAGCACCATTCGTCGCTGCGGCCTAGTTCAACGAGGCGCGCCGCCAGCACGCGCGCCTTGAACGAATTGGGTGACGAACGGAAACCGTGCAGATAAAGGATCACGAAACGCCTCGTGCGGAAAGTGCGTCGAGCAGCTTCTGATGCACGCCGCCGAAGCCGCCGTTGCTCATCACCAGAATCTGGTCGCCGGGGCGCGCTGCGTGAACCACCGCCTTGACCAGCGCGTCGAGATTGTCGAAAGCCTGCGCTTTGCCGCCGAGCGGCGCGAGCGCCTCGCCGAGATTCCAGCCGAGCGCGTCGCGGCCGGCCGGCGCGCCGTAGCCGAACACGAGGTCGGCGTCCGCCAGACTCGCCGGCAGTTGCGCCTTCATCACGCCGAGCTTCATGGTGTTCGAACGCGGCTCCAGCACGGCCAGGATACGCGTGTTTTCATGGCCGACGCGGGCGCGCAGGCCGGCTACCGTGGTTTCGATCGCCGTGGGGTGGTGGGCGAAATCGTCGTAGACGGTCACGCCGTCGACGCTGCCGCGCACTTCCATACGGCGCTTCACATTCCTGAAGCTCGCCAGCGACTTCGCGGCTTGCGCCGGCGGCACGCCGACATGGCGCGCAGCGGCGATCGCGGCAAGCGCGTTCATGCGGTTGTGTTCGCCCTGCACCTGCCACTCGACCACGCCGACGCGCTCGCTGTTGTGATACACGGCAAAACGCTCGTCGACCGGCACGCCGTCTTCCGCCGGCAAGGTTTCCCAGCCGCCTTGCACGCCGAACCGCTCGACTTCGCTCCAGCAACCGCGCGTCAGCACGCGCTCCAGCGCGTCTTCGCGACCGTTCGTAACGATACGGCCAATGCCCGGCACCGTGCGGATCAGGTGATGGAACTGCGTTTCGATCGCCGCCAGATCCGGGAAAATGTCGGCGTGATCGAACTCGAGATTGTTCAGGACCGCGGTTTTCGGACGGTAGTGAACGAACTTGGAGCGCTTGTCGAAGAAGGCTGTGTCGTATTCGTCGGCTTCGATGACGAAGAAGCTCGAATCGGTCAGCCGCGCTGACACCCCAAAGTTCAGCGGCACGCCGCCGATCAGGAAGCCCGGATTGAGACCCGCGTCTTCGAGCAGCCAGGTCAGCATCGAACTGGTGGTGGTCTTGCCGTGCGTGCCGGCCACCGCCAGCACCCACTTGCCGTTCAGCACGTGCTCGCCGAGCCACTGCGGACCGGACACATAAGGCAGGCCGCGATCGAGGATCGCTTCCATTAGCGGGTTGCCGCGCGAAACCACATTGCCGATCACGAACAGGTCGGCATTGAGGCCGTTCAACTGCTCGGCGTCATAACCTTCAATCAGACGAATGCCTTGCGCCTCGAGCTGCGTGCTCATGGGCGGATAGACGCCGGCGTCGCAGCCCGTCACGGTGTGGCCCGCGCCGCGCGCGAGGACCGCGAGTCCGCCCATGAACGTGCCGCAGATACCGAGGATGTGGATGTGCATAAGCCTGTCGTGCCGCGCGGGCGTATTTTGCGAGGGATGGGAGTGCAGAAGAGCGGTCGAAACGACCGTCCGCAAAGGACGCTATTGTAACCGACGCGTCCGAATCGCCCTACGAGCGGGGCCGCCAGAATGGCTGCCCGTCCCGCCCCCGCAAAATGCCCGGCGTGAACCGCCCAGAAAGGGCTGTCATCAATCTCTAGTATGATTGAGAGATGGTTCGCAAATCACATTTCGATCCGCAGCGCGTGCGCGAGGAAATCGCCATCGCGGCTGCCCGGATGATCGCTGAAGACGGTCTGGACTACGCAACGGCCAAGCGTAAAGCGGCACGGCAGGTAGTCGGCGAGAGCCGTGTTGCCGGCGAATGGCTGCCGGATAACGACCAGATTGAAGAAGAAATCCGCGAATATCAGTCACTCTTCCAGGGTGACAGCCAGCCGGCGCTGTTGCGGCGGCTGCGCCGCATCGCGATCGACTGGATGGAGCGGCTTGCGCCGTTCAATCCCTATCTAACCGGCGCGGTGCTCGGCGGCACAGCCGGCGAACACTCGGATATTCACCTTCAGGTGTTCTGCGACAACCCGAAAGAAGTCGCGATCTACTTTCTGAACGCCAACATCCAGTACGACGTTTCGGAGACGCGGCATTTTGCCGGTCGCGGCTACGTCGAGACGCTGAGCTTCCTCTGGCGCCCCACGAACGAAGGACGCGATGCGGAGCCGGCCGGCATCCACGTCGCCCTGTACGAAACAGACGACTTGCGCGGCGCGGTTCGGGCCGACGCGCGCGGCCGCACGGCCCGGGCGAATCAGCAGGCCGTTCAGGCGCTGCTCGACAGCAGCAACGTCACCTCCTCAACCAATTAGACAGACTAGACCTGGAATGAATACGAGACGGATTCTGGCAGGCGCGCTTGTCGCGATCGCCGCCGCGGGTGGCGGAGTGCTGGCCAATCATTTGCTGAACGGCGACCCGGCAGTCGCCCACGCGGCGCAGCCCGGTTCCACGCAAAGCGCCGTCGAGCAACTTTGGACCGCGCCTGTCACGAATGTCGAAGGCAAGCCGCAATCGCTAAGTTTGCTTAAAGGCCACCCAATCGTCGTCAACTTCTGGGCGTCGTGGTGCGGACCGTGCGTCGAGGAAATGCCCGCTCTTTCGCAACTTCAACGCGAATATGCGAAGAAAGGAATCCAGTTCGTCGGACTTGGCGTCGATTCGGATAAAAACGTCCAGGCGTTCCTGCAGAAGGTGAAAGTGGCCTACCCGGTCTACGTCACCGGGTTCGGCGGCGCCGACCTTGCGCGCGCGTTCGGCAATACTGCGGGCGGCCTGCCCTTTACCGTCGTAATCGACGCAAAAGGCAACATCCGCTCGACAAAATTAGGGCAAATCGACCCACAAGCGCTGAAACAGACGCTCGACGCGCTCTAAATTTCACATTCTTTTGACGATCAGATCGAGGCAAAAGGCGCGAAATTACGCGCAAATCGCTCGAATTTGAGAGAAGATGGGCGCCCGGAGAGGTGGCGGAAGATCGCCAGGATCGTTTCCAACGCGCAGGAAACTAGACAAGTTTCTCTAATCAGCGCTAAAGTGCGCCCAATTCCACGGAAAAAGAAGCGACCATGACGCGACTGCTGGTACTGCACGGCCCCAACCTCAACCTTCTCGGCACCCGGGAACCGGAGGTTTATGGCCGCGTAACGCTGCCGCAGATCGATCAGGCACTTGCGGACCGCGCAGCGGACGCAGGCGTCGAACTCGCGTCGTTCCAGAGCAATCATGAAGGTGCTCTCGTCGATCGCATCCAATCCGCCCGGACTGAACAAACCGATTTCATACTGATCAATCCCGCCGCGTACACGCACACCAGCGTGGCCATTCGGGACGCACTGGCGGGGGTCGGCATCCCGTTCGTCGAGATTCATCTCTCGAACGTACATCGCCGCGAACCGTTCCGGCATCACTCGTATTTCTCCGACCAGGCTGAAGGCGTGATTTGCGGCCTTGGCTGGAAGGGATATATGTACGCGCTCGAATTCGCGCTCGACCGGCTGTCGGCCGGCTCGTCGCGCGGCTGATTCCAAACACGTCCAATTTAAGCCGGGTACTGCGATTGCACGCGCCGGCACTTTACGCATTGAAAGGGGCTTCCTGATGGATCTACGTAAACTGAAAACTCTGATCGACCTCGTCTCGGAGTCCGGTATTTCCGAACTCGAAGTGACCGAGGGCGAAGGCAAGGTCCGCATCGTCAAGAATGCGCCGCCGGTTTACGTGCAACCGTCCGCTTCGTATGCTCCGCAATATGCCCAGCCGGCACCGCTGCCGGGCGGCGAAGCACCGGCTGCCGCAGCGGGCGCCCCGGCTACGCCGGCCGCCGTCGCGCCGCAAGGCCACGTGGTGACCTCGCCGATGGTCGGCACCTTCTACCGCGCACCGTCGCCGGGCGCCGATCCGTTCGTCCAGGTGGGCGACACGGTCAAGGAAGGCCAGACGATCTGCATCATCGAAGCGATGAAGCTGCTCAACGAAATCGAGTCGGACAAGTCCGGCGTGGTGAAGGAAATCCTCGTCGAAAACGGCCAGGCGGTCGAGTACGGCCAACCGCTGTTCGTGGTCGGCTAACGCGGCACGCTTTGCGCTTTTTTTGCGCCTGCCGCCCGCGCGTCTGCCCTCCCGAGGCGCGCGACCGATCCTCTGAGGCAGCCTGTGTTGTGATCGACCGGGCGCCTATTGATGAGTCGAAAATCCGCTATGTTTGAAAAAATTCTTATTGCCAATCGTGGCGAGATCGCGCTTCGTATCCAGCGCGCCTGCCGCGAACTGGGCGTCAAGACGGTCGTCGTCTATTCGGAAGCCGACAAGGAAGCCAAGTACGTGAAGCTCGCCGACGAGGCGGTCTGTATCGGCCCGGCGCCTTCGAATCTGAGCTACCTGAACATGCCGGCGCTGATCAGCGCGGCAGAAGTGACGGACGCCGAAGCGATCCACCCCGGCTACGGCTTCCTGTCGGAAAACGCCGACTTCGCCGAGCGCGTCGAGCAGTCCGGCTTCACCTTTATCGGCCCGCGCCCGGAAACGATCCGGATGATGGGCGACAAGGTGACCGCCAAGCAAACCATGATCAAGACCGGCGTGCCCTGCGTGCCGGGTTCTGAAGGCGCGTTGCCGGAAGATCCGAAAGAGATCGTGAAAATTGCCCGCCAGGTCGGCTACCCGGTGATCATCAAGGCCGCCGGCGGCGGCGGTGGCCGCGGCATGCGCGTGGTCCACACTGAAGCAGCGCTGGTCAACGCCGTCAACATGACGCGCGAAGAAGCCGGCCGTGCGTTCGGCAACCCGCAGGTCTACATGGAGAAATTCCTGGAGAACCCGCGGCACATCGAAATTCAGATTCTGTCCGACTCGTTCAAGAACGCAGTCTGGCTCGGCGAGCGCGATTGCTCGATGCAGCGCCGTCACCAGAAGGTGATCGAAGAAGCGCCGGCACCCGGTATTGCGCGCCGCCTGATCGACCGCATCGGCGATCGCTGCGCGGACGCCTGCAAGAAGATGGGCTATCTTGGCGCGGGTACGTTCGAATTCCTGTACGAAAACGGCGAGTTCTACTTCATCGAAATGAACACGCGCGTGCAGGTCGAACATCCGGTGACCGAGCTGATCACGGGCGTCGACATCGTGCAGGAACAGATTCGCATCGCAGCGGGCGAGAAACTCGCGTTCCGTCAGCGCGACATCGTGTTCAAGGGTCACGCGATCGAATGCCGGATCAACGCGGAAGATCCGTTCAAGTTCACGCCGTCGCCGGGACGTTTGACGTCGTGGCATATGCCGGGCGGCCCCGGCATCCGCGTCGATTCGCACGCCTACAATGGTTATTTCGTGCCGCCGAACTATGATTCGATGATCGGCAAGCTGATCGCTTACGGCGCGACGCGCGAGCAGGCGATCAAGCGGATGCGCATCGCGTTGTCGGAAATGGTGGTGGAAGGCATTCAGACCAACATCCCGCTGCATCGCGAGCTGATGCTGGACGCGAAATTCGTGGAAGGCGGCACCAGCATTCACTACCTCGAAAACCGGTTGGCCGCGAAACAGCAGGCCGCGCCGGAAGAAGCGTAAGTCATGAGCTACCGGGAACTGATCGCCGAGCTGGCACGCGAGCACGCGGAGGAGTTCTCCGACGCGCTGCTCGAGTTGGGTGCGTTGTCCGTATCGGTTGAAGATGCGGACGCCGACACGCCCGACGAGCAGCCGCTGTTCGGCGAGCCCGGTCTCACGCCGGATCGCACGGCGTGGCAGCGTTCGCGCGTGATCGCACTGCTCGCGCCGGAACAGGAGCCGGGTGTGCTGCTCGCAGCGGCGGCCAACGAGGTGGGGCTGGAAAGCGCGCCATCATTTACCGTGCGTGAAGTCGAAGAGCAGGATTGGGTGCGTCTCACACAGTCGCAATTCGATCCGATTTCAATCGGCGAGCGTATCTGGGTGGTGCCCTCGTGGCACGACGCACCGGACCCTGACGCACTCGTGCTGGAACTCGATCCGGGCCTCGCATTCGGCACCGGCAGCCATCCCACTACGCGTCTGTGCATGGAATGGCTGGAGCAGTCGGTCAAGGCCGAGCAATCCGTGCTCGACTATGGCTGCGGCTCGGGCATCCTCGCGATCCTCGCGAAGAAGTGCGGCGCCGATCCGGTGTACGGCATCGATATCGACCCGCAGGCGGTCGAATCGGCGCGTCACAACAGCGAGCGCAACCGGGCGGAAGTCACGTACGGTTTGCCAGACGAATGCCCCACCGGCGAGTTCGATATCGTGGTCGCCAATATCCTGTCCAACCCGCTCAAGCTGATGGCGTCGATGCTTTCGTCGAAGGTCAAGCCGGGTGGCCGGATCGCGCTGTCAGGCATTCTGGCGCGCCAGGCGGACGAAGTGGCACAGGTCTATTCGCGATGGATCGACATCGGCGTATGGCGCGAACACGAAGGTTGGGTATGCCTGACGGGAACGCGCCGCGAAAGCCATTAGAATAAGGCGTATTGTCCAACCAACGGCCTTTCGGCTTATCGGCTCAATATGCTCCTGGCGACGCGTTGCCCCTTCTGCGAAACCGTCTTCCGCCTGCAACCGGCGCAGCTCGCGCTGCGCCGCGGCCTCGTGCGTTGCGGGCATTGCCATGAAGTATTCGACGCATCGAGCAGCCTGTTCGAACTGAACGAGGCCGGCGACTTCTCCTCCGCCAAGCCAATTGCCGCGGCCGCGGCGATCGAGGCCTTGTCCGGCGTACGCCCCAAGGGCCCCGATTTCAGCGCTGAAGCATGGGATCCGTGGGCGCCGGCGCCAGACGCCACGATCGACAACCGCCTGCTTCACAACGCCAGCAATCTGCCGCTTACGCCGATCTCCACCGGAGCGGGCGTTGCGGTCACGCCGCGTCACGCTACCGAGCCGGAACTGCCGGCGAGCGCCTTCACCGCGCCGATTCCTGCCGACCACGAACCCAGTCTCGCGAACGCGCCGCTCGAACCCGTTGCCAACGAGGCCGAGGCGCCCCCGGACCTGCCGCGTGAGCCTTTCGCTTACGAGGCCAATCCGTCTGCGGAAGCAGCGCCGCGGGTCTGGCACAAGACCGAACGTCCTTCTGAACATCTTGCTGATGCTGACGAGCCGGTTTTGCACGAGCCGGCCAGCTTGCATGGCATTCCTGACAATGAACCGCATTTCGGTGGGGCCGGCTTAGGTGGGGCCGGTTTAGGCGCTGCAGGCGTAGCTGCGGCAGCCGGCCTGGGTGCGGCCGCCGCGGGTGGTGGCTCGGGTCCAGGCCCAGCCACCTTTGGATCGAGCGGCGAACCCTTCGCGGTCCAGCCGGTGCATGACGGCGTCGATCCCTTCCCGGTGGTACGCGAAACACGACCCGCCGAACCGCGCCGCCTCGGCTGGATCATCTTCGGCTCGGTGGTCGCCGCGCTGCTGGTTATCGCCCTGCTCGCGCAACTCGCCTGGTGGCAGCGTGAAACCGTGCAGGTCTACTTCCCACGCTCGCAGACGCTCTACGTAAAGGCCTGCGCGCAGCTCGGCTGCCAGATCACGCCGCCGCACGACATCGACGGTTTGCAGGTCGAACCGTCCGACCTGCGGCAGATCGACGGCCCGCACAAGCTCGAACTGAAAATGCCGCTGCGCAACCGCGCCAATGTTGCGCTGGCCTACCCGGCAATCGAACTCACGCTGCTCGACGACCAGAACAATGTCGCCGTGCGCCGCGTGCTGTGGCCGCAAGACTACGTCGCACCCGGCACGCCGATTGCGGCCGGGCTGCCGGCGCACACGACCCAGACCATGATCGTGCATCTCGACACGGGCAATGCGGTCGCGTCAAATTTCCGCGTACAGATTTTTTATCCGTAACGCATCCTCGCGCCCGGCACTGACCGGGCGTGTTTACCGTCATTACTGACGAATTTTCGGAGCACGACAACATGAGTCAAGTTACGCTGGGTGGCAACCCGATCGAAGTAGCCGGCACGTTCCCGAGCGTGGGCCAGACTGCCCCCGCCTTCTCGCTGGTCGGCAAGGATCTGAAGCCGCTGTCGCTGGCCGACTTCGCCGGCAAGCGCAAGGTGCTGAACATCGTCCCGAGCCTCGACACGCCGACCTGCGCCACGTCGACCCGCAAGTTCAACGAGGCTGCAGCCAAGCTGAGCAACACGGCTGTGATCGTCGTGTCGGGCGACCTGCCGTTCGCCGCATCGCGTTTCTGCACGACCGAAGGCATCGAGAACGTCGTGACGGCGTCCACGTTCCGCGGCCATGAGTTCGCGCAAGCCTATGGCGTGGACGTCACGAGCGGCCCGCTGACGGGTCTGACGGCACGCGCCGTGGTGGTCGTCGACGAGAACGACAAGGTCGTGCACGCTGAGTTGGTCGGCGAAATCAAGAACGAGCCGAACTACGACGCAGCGCTTGCCGCGCTGAAGTAAAACCTTCGCGCACGAACCCCGGCGCCGCGCTTCATGCGCGGCGCTGTCACATCGTCGTGCCCATTCTCTCTATCGATTTTTACAGGAACGCTCGCCTTGGCTACGCTGATTTGCGGTTCGCTCGCCTACGACAACATCATGACCTTCGAAGGCCGCTTTCGGGAGCACATCCTGCCGGAGCAGGTCCACATCCTGAACGTGAGCTTCCTCGTGCCGACGATGCGCCGTGAGTTCGGCGGCTGCGCGGGCAATATCGCCTACTCGCTGCATCTGCTCGGTGGCAACGCGCGCATCATGGGCGCGCTCGGCGCGATCGACGCGCAGCTCTACATGGACCGCTTCAAGCAGCTCGGCCTCTCGACGGAAAACGTCCTGGTGGTGCCGGACACGTACTCGGCCCAGGCGATGATCACCACCGACCTCGAAAACAACCAGATCACCGCGTTCCACCCTGGTGCGATGATGCGGGCGCACCTGAACCGCGCCGACGAAGCGAAGGGCATCACGCTCGGCATCGTCGGACCGGATGGTTACGACGCGATGATCCAGCATTCCGAGCACTTGGCAGCGGCCAGCGTGCCGTTTATCTTCGATCCGGGCCAAGGTTTGCCGCTCTTCAACGGTGAGTCGCTGCGCCGCATGATTGAACTTGCTACTTACGTAGCTGTCAACGATTACGAAGCCAAACTGGTGAGCAACAAAACGGGTTGGTCGATCGAAGAGATCGCCGGCAAGGTCGAAGCGCTGATTGTCACGCTCGGCGAACAAGGCGCGCAGATCCATCACGCCAGCGGCATCGAAGCCATTCCGGCGGTCAAGGCACAGCAAGTGCTCGACCCTACAGGTTGTGGCGACGCGTTCCGCGGCGGCCTGCTGTACGGCATCGAGAACAAGCTGGGCTGGGCGACCACGGGGCGTCTGGCAAGCCTGATGGGCGCGCTGAAGATCGAACACCAGGGCCCGCAAAACTACGCGCCCAACCGGGCGGAGATCAACGAACGGTTCAAGCAGGCGTTCGGATACGACCTGCAGTAATGCCGCAAGCTATTGGAGTTAGGGAATGAGAACAACGAGTCGCCTGGTAGTGGCCGCCTTGATCGCCGGTTCGCTGGCCATGTCGGGGTGTGCGTACAACAGCAGTTCTGCCGACGTCTACACGGCGTCGCAGGCACAGCGCGAAGAAACGGTCCGCATGGGCACGGTCGACAGCGTTCGGGCCGTGAAGATCAGTTCGAACAACGGCCAGCCGAGCGGCCTGGGTGCGATCGGCGGCGGTGCGTTGGGCGCGGTGGCCGGCAGCGCGATCGGCGGCGGTCGCGGCTCGATCGTGACGGGCATTATCGGCGGCCTGGCTGGCGCAGTGGCAGGCAATGCGGTCGAGAACGGCGTCGCGGTGCACGACGGCCTCGAGATCACCGTGCGACTCGATAACGGCGACATGCGCGCGATCACCCAAAGCGCCACCGGCGAAATCTTCCGCGCCGGCGAGCGCGTCCGTCTGCTTTCCAGCGGCGGCGTCACGCGCGTCACGCACTAAGTTTCCCCTCTCGTGCGGTCGCGCTTCATGCGCCACCGCGACGACCTCAAACGCATGCCCTCCCCTGTCGACCGGAGTTAGCGCTTTAGCGGTTACTCCGGTCCCATGCAACACAGTGGCGGTGCATGCGTTTTTTTTCGCCTGCTGGTTTTGAACTCGCTTCTCAAAGCCGGCGCCTTCTCCCGAGCAAAAAAAATCCCGTCGCCAGAAACCCGGCAACGGGACCCTGACCGAGTAGCGCTCGGTGATGCTGCTTCAAGCGCTACTCGATCATCGACACACAGTACGACGTGTCGAAGTACTTCTACTGCTTACGGACGGCTGCCCGTCGGGAACGGCCATGCAGCTGCCGGGTTCAGCGCGGTCTTCACCGTCGCCGCCGGTGCGCTCGAGACAGAAGTCGCAGCGGGAGCAGGAGCAGCCTTCTTGGCAACAGCCTTCTTCGCAGGGGCAGCCTTCTTGGCAGGAGCAGCGGCCTTCTTCGCGGCAGCCTTCTTGGCAGGCGCAGCCTTTTTAGCGGCAGCCTTTTTCGCAGGCGCAGCCTTCTTGGCGGCAGCCTTCTTGGCAGGCGCAGCTTTCTTGGCAGCAGCCTTCTTAGCAGGCGCAGCCTTCTTGGCAGCGGCCTTCTTAGCCGGCGCCTTCTTTGCTGCGGCCTTCTTCGCCGGTGCTGCCTTCTTTGCTGCAACCTTCTTCACTGCTGCTTTCTTAGCCGGCGCTGCCTTCTTTGCCGGTGCCTTCTTCGCTGCAACCTTCTTCACTGCGACTTTCTTAGCAGCGACTTTCTTCGCCGGCGCAGCCTTCTTCGCTGCAACCTTCTTCACTGCGACTTTCTTGGCAGCGACTTTTTTCGCCGGAGCGGCCTTCTTTGCCGGAGCAGCTTTCTTGGCTGCGGGTTTCTTAGCTGCTGCTTTCTTGATAGTTGCCATCATTTTCTCCTTCAGGTTTTCAGATGAGAGTCAGTTCAAACTACACCCTTCGTCAAAACCCGCTTCCCGCGGACGCTTCTCAGGGCGCGCGCTACGAAGCGGGCTATTCATCGGCGTACGCAGGTGCTGCGGGCTTACGCTAATGAATGCGGTAAGGCGCGCCGTGCCCTTGGGCACCGCGCGCCAGATCTGGTCGGCGCTGGATCTCAGCGCCGGCAATTGCTTGATCGGGCCACTGGCGGCGACGCCAGCGGCTTTTTCCGGGGGGAAGTTTGCCCATCCCACTGAAGGGTTCGCAAAGTGCCAGTCATGTTTGTGGGCCGCGAAGGCACGCGGCGCACTGGGCACAATTTGCATCAGGCGGTTCTGCTCCTAACTAAATTGCCGCGGCCGAAGCCTGCCGGCATCCCCAAAATGAATGCATCTGCGACACGAACCCGGATCACTCCCAGGTCAGCGCGCCGCCAGTCTGATATTCGATCACTCGCGTCTCGAAGAAGTTGCGTTCCTTCTTCAGGTCGATCATCTCGCTCATCCACGGGAACGGGTTTTCCTCGTTCGGGTACAGCGGATCGAGACCGATCTGCTGGCAACGGCGGTTGCAGATGAAGCGCAGATAGCTCTTGAACATCGACGCATTGAGGCCGAGCACCCCGCGCGGCATCGTATCTTCTGCGTAACGATATTCAAGTTCGACCGCTTGCTGGAAGATCTCGCGGATTTCCGCGCGGAACTCAGCCGTCCAGAGTTGCGGGTTTTCGAGTTTGATCTGGTTGATCAGGTCGATGCCGAAGTTGCAGTGCATCGACTCGTCGCGCAGGATGTATTGGTACTGTTCCGCCGCGCCGGTCATCTTGTTCTGGCGACCCAGCGCCAGGATTTGCGTAAAGCCGACGTAGAAGAACAGGCCTTCCATCACACAGGCGAACACGATCAGCGAGCGCAGCAGGGTCTGGTCTGCCTCGAGCGTGCCGGTCTTGAAGGCCGGGTCGGTCAGCGTATGGATGAACGGAATCAGGAATTCGTCTTTCGCGCGGATCGAGGAAACCTCGTGATACGCGTTGAAGATTTCGCCTTCGTCGAGGCCCAGGGACTCGACGATGTACTGGTAAGCGTGCGTGTGGATCGCCTCTTCGAACGCCTGGCGCAGCAGGAACTGGCGGCATTCGGGCGCCGTGATGTGGCGGTAGGTGCCCAGCACGATGTTGTTGGCGGCCAGCGAGTCAGCCGTCACGAAGAAGCCCAGGTTGCGCTTGACGATGCGGCGCTCGTCTTCGGTCAGACCGTTCGGGTCTTTCCAGAGGGCGATGTCGCGCGACATGTTCACTTCTTGCGGCATCCAGTGGTTGGCGCAACCAGCCAGATACTTTTCCCAGGCCCACTTGTATTTGAACGGCACCAACTGATTGACGTCGGTCTGGCCGTTGATGATGCGTTTGTCGGCGACATTGACTCGCGCTTCGGAGGCGGCAGCCGTTCCGGTAGCAGCGTGGGTCACATGAGCGACGGGAGCGACAGCGATGTCGTTCGCGAAGATGTCTTGAGCCGAGGGAGCGTGAGGAGCGGAACGCGTTCCGACTTGCGAACCGACAGCCGATCCCGCAGCGTTGCGCAACACATTCTGTTGCGTAGCGCTCGAGGGAGTTACGGCAGTGATCTCGTCATCCCAGTTGAGCATAAATGTCACCATCAATTTAGAACGGTTTGTACCATCTTTTCACGAGCGATAAAAGAGTTCGCTGATGAAAAATCCTGTTTTCGATTCGCGTTGCTACGTTCATACAACACTTTGTTCAACAGACTGTGTGTGTCGCCTCATGTGAAGCGTGTTGAACGCATGTCGTCGAGGTGCTTCGCGAGCTCGAAGAGCAACGTGTCAAAGCGACGTTTCGCTGCTCTATCTATCTGTATTGCGGAGCGTGCTTGCAGCGTTTTGCGATTGCTTCCTGCTGCCTCGTGCTGACGTTCCGGCTGTCCCGTGCTTGCCTGTTCGTCGGTGCTGGCGAGGTGAAGTTCAATGCAATGTCGAGCGATGCATCTGACCGGCTGTGTCGATCGACCTTCGACCGGAGCGTTTGCTGAGCGCTTCATGTCGAGCGCTTCGTCTGTGCTGCCGACTGCTGACTGCGTCATCTACTACTTGCTTAGCGCTTGCCTGCTGCTTGCCTGCTGCTTGTCTGCCGCTTCACGACTTCAGTTGCTTGCCGTGCTTCGCTGCTTTTCGATGAGCGGCGCAACGTCGATTTCGTTTCGCTGCGCCGCTCGCCTGCTTCGCTTATGCATCACTTCTATCAAGCTTGCTGATCGCTGCATTCGGGTCTTTACCTACAACCCGTTTAGCAAGCGGCGATCCTGCCGCCTGCTTCGTGCTTACCCGGTAGTTGCGAGGCTTCTTACTGGCAAGCTTCGCACTCGTCGAAACCAGGATCGCCCGGACGCATCATGCACACCGGACCATCTGCTTCCGGCGCT
Source organism: Paraburkholderia nemoris (assembly GCF_905221015.1). NCBI lineage: Bacteria > Pseudomonadati > Pseudomonadota > Betaproteobacteria > Burkholderiales > Burkholderiaceae > Paraburkholderia > Paraburkholderia nemoris. The sequence continues at coordinate 226,408 of NZ_CAJNBO010000012.1, forward strand.
GCTTCGACTGCAACTGCCGGCGCTGCCGCCGCGACCTGGATGCCGCCCGAAGCTGCACCGCCGCTCGCGCCGAAGCCACCGGCCGCGCCGCCGACACCACCCGCACCGCCCGATCCTTCGCCGCCACCCGAGCTCACTGCGTTCAGTGCGCCGTGCGCCACCGTCGACTTCTCGACGTGCGTCGCCGCCATCGTGCGGAGGTAGTAGGTCGTCTTCAGACCGCGCACCCAAGCGAGCTTGTAGATCTCGTCGAGCTTCTTACCCGACGCGCCGCCCATGTAAATGTTCAGCGACTGCGCCTGGTCGATCCACTTCTGACGACGCGAAGCCGCCTCGACCAGCCATACCGGATCGAGTTCGAACGCGGTCGCGTAGATCGCGCGCAGGTCGGCCGGGATGCGGTCGATGCGCGACAGCGTGCCGTCGAAGTACTTCAGGTCGGCGACCATCACTTCGTCCCACAGACCGCGTTCCTTCAGGTCGCGCACCAGGTAGTCGTTGACCACCGTGAATTCGCCCGACAGATTCGACTTCACATACAGGTTCTGGAACGTCGGTTCGATACAGGCCGACACGCCAATGATGTTCGAGATGGTCGCCGTCGGTGCGATGGCGACGCAGTTCGAGTTGCGCATGCCGTAGGTGGCGATACGCGAACGCAGCTCAGTCCAGTCCATCGATTCGCTCGAATCGACTTCGACATAACCGCCTCGTGCTTCGGCCAGCAGCTTCACCGAGTCTTGCGGGAGGATGCCGCGATCCCACAGCGAGCCGCGGTAGCTGGAGTAACGGCCGCGTTCCTGCGCCAGTTCGGTCGACGCGTAGTAAGCGTAGTAGCAGACCGCTTCCATCGACGTATCGGCGAACGCAACTGCCTCTTGCGACGCGTACGGCGTGCGCAGCAGGTGCAGGCAGTCCTGGAAGCCCATGATGCCCAGGCCGACCGGACGGTGCTTCAGGTTCGAGTTACGCGCCTTGGCGACCGCGTAGTAATTGATGTCGATCACGTTGTCGAGCATGCGCATCGCGACGCTGACGGTGCGCTTCAGCTTGTCGTGGTCGAGCGCCAGGGTGCCGTCGGCCTGCTCCTTCAGGTGAGCGACGAGGTTCACGGAGCCCAGGTTACAGACGGCGATTTCGGCGTCGCTGGTGTTCAGCGTGATTTCCGTGCACAGGTTCGACGAGTGGACGACACCGACGTGCTGTTGCGGCGAACGCACATTGCACGGATCCTTGAACGTGATCCACGGGTGGCCGGTTTCGAACAGCATGCCCAGCATCTTGCGCCACAGTTGCGCCGCCGGGATCTTCTTGAACAGCTTGATCTCGCCGCGCGCGACCTTGTCTTCGTAAGCCGTGTAAGCCGTTTCGAATTCGGCGCCGAACTTGTCGTGCAGGTCCGGGCAAGTGGACGGCGAGAACAGCGTCCAGTCGCCGCCTTCGTGCACACGCTTCATGAACAGGTCGGGAATCCAGTTCGCCGTGTTCATGTCGTGGGTGCGGCGACGGTCGTCGCCGGTGTTCTTACGCAGCTCGAGGAATTCTTCGATGTCCAGGTGCCACGTTTCCAGGTACGCGCAGACCGCGCCCTTGCGCTTGCCGCCCTGGTTCACAGCGACAGCCGTGTCGTTGACGACCTTCAGGAACGGCACGACGCCTTGCGACTTGCCATTGGTGCCCTTGATGTGCGAACCCAGAGCGCGCACGCGCGTCCAGTCGTTGCCCAGACCGCCGGCGAATTTCGACAGCAGCGCGTTTTCCTTCAGCGCTTCGTAGATGCCGTCGAGGTCGTCGTCGACCGTGGTCAGGTAGCACGACGACAGTTGCGAGCGATGCGTGCCCGAGTTGAACAGCGTCGGCGTGGACGACATGAAGTCGAAGCTCGACAGGATGTTGTAGAACTCGATGGCGCGCGCTTCGCGGTCGATCTCGTTCAGCGACAGGCCCATTGCGACACGCATAAAGAATGCCTGCGGCATTTCGATGCGCACGCCGTCGTGATGCAGGAAGTAGCGGTCATACAGCGTTTGCAGACCGAGGTAGCCGAACTGCAGGTCGCGGCTGTTGTCGAGCGCGGCGCCCAAGCGCTTCAGGTCGAACTGCTGGAGCTTGTCGTCGAGCAGGCCGGCGCCGATGCCGCGCTTGATGAATTGCGGGAAGTACTCGGCATAGCGGTCGGCCATTTCCGTCTGCGTGACTTCCTCTTCGAGGATCTCGCGGCGGATCGTGTGTAGCAGGATGCGTGCGGTGACCTGGCTATAAGCCGGATCCTTTTCGATCATCGTGCGGGCAGCCAGAATTGCCGAGTCGTAGACCTGGCTCATCGGCACGCCGTCGTACAGATTCTTCACCGTTTCCGCGATGATCGGATCGGCATTCACGGCGTCGCCGAGGTTCGAGCAAGCCAGTTCGATGATGCCGCGCAGCGCAGCCATGTCGAGCGGACGCGTCACGCCGTTGTCGGTGACGTTCAGACCCGGCGTGTTGGCGACGATCTGGTCGTCATGACCGCGCGCCTGGGTGCGCTTCTCGCGATACAGCACGTACGCACGCGCGACGTTGTGCTCGCCGCCGCGCATCAGCGCGAGTTCAACCTGATCCTGGATGTCTTCGATATGGAACGTGCCGCCGTTCGGACGGCTGCGCACGAGTGCGCGCACCACGTTCTGCGTGAGTTGCTCGACCAGTTCGCGCACGCGAGCCGACGCCGCGCCTTGACCACCGTTGACGGCCAGAAATGCCTTCGTCACGGCGATGGCGATTTTCGACGGCTCGAACGACACCACGCTGCCGTTACGACGGATCACCTTGTAGTCGGCGTAGGTCACTTGCGGCGCGAGCGCCTGGGCGCCTTGTGTCTGGCCGAAGGTCTGGCCAGCCGGTGAACCCTCGTACCGGGTCGTCGCGTTGTCGGTGGTTTGCATGTGCAAAGCTCCTGGTCTTGGAAATGTTGCGGAGATAGCCGCGGATTAAAACGAACGCTGCGCCGCCGCGTGCGCAAGCGATGGGGTGCAGGAAAAAGGCCGGCTGAGCCGGGTGGCGGGATGCGACAGCGGTGAAGCCTGATTCGAATTGATAACGGTCTTCACCATGTGTGTCGCGATCACTTGCTATGCCCTTTTCCTGAATGTTTCTGGACGCTGCCGCTTCTCTCGACCGGCCACGCCGCAGGAATTTTTATCGCTGCCCGGAATGCTTGCGGCGCCGTGCTCGGGGAGCGGGGCGCCGCAGACTTATGCACTCAGTTATGCACAGAGTTATACACACCGAACACAAGATATAGTGCGAAACTGAATTTCTGGCACCAAGTATAGTGTAGTTTCAAGACAGGTCAAATCGTTTTATTTGCTTTCAAAGGCTTGACTTTTGCATAGCGCGACGCGAAGCCGACTCCCCGGAGAACAAGGCAGCGCCTTGTTCTCCTCGCATCACGCGAGGTTGCGCGAAGGGTCGTTACAGCGTTTTGGAAAACTTGAGATAGGGGAAGTACTGATCCGCCAACGCGGTATCGCGCTGCAGACGCTGCCACTCGAAATGCGGCCCTGGATCGGTCTTGCGACCGGGGGCGATGTCCGAGTGACCGGCGAGGCCCTCGACCGGATAGCGGGCCTTGAGCGCCGTCACAAGTGCACCGAGCGTGCGGTATTGCGCCGCTTCGAAAGCAGTCGTATCACTGCCCTCCAGCTCGATGCCGATCGAGAAATCGTTGCAGCGCTCGCGGCCGAAAAAATTCGACGGTCCGGCGTGCCATGCCCGCTCGTTGCAGGACACAAATTGCTCGAGCGCTCCGTCGCGATGAATCACGAAATGCGCCGACACCCGCACGCCGCGCAGATGCGTGTCGTAGTACGGGTGAGCGTCGCAGTCGAGGGTATTCAGGAACAGTTCGGCGATCGCCGTGCCGCCAAACTCATTGGGCGGCAGGCTGATGTTGTGGACGACGATGAGCGTCGGCACGGCCCCTTCGGGCCGCGCTTCGAAATTCGGCGATGGCAGCTTGTGTGCTGCGGTGACCCAACCGTCGGCGTCGACGGTGAACTCGACGCTCATCGAGCGTCGCGGCCCGAGGGACGCGCGCCATGACGCTGCGCGTGCGCGGTGCTGCAGAAAGGCTGCCCCGCCACCACCACGGAGTCGCTCTTCGGCGCGTGCACGCCGCACTCGGCGCAACGGATCATCGGCTCGGCGAGCTGGGGCTGCGCTTGCGGCGCATCGGGCCCACGCGCGCCGCCATTCGGACCGCTCTGGCCTCTTGCACCGCCGGCGCCCGCGGCGCCAGTGCGTTGCGACGCTTGCGCGTCGTGACGACGCAGCGCCTTGACCAGCCATTGGCCAACGATGAACAACAGGATCAGCAGAAAAATTTGTCGCATAGCAGGACACTCACACTACAGCACGGTGCAACAGCACCTCGAATACGAAACGGCTGCCGACGTACGCCAGCAACAGCGCGACGAACGACGCCAGCACCCAGCGCAATGCCGCACGGCCGCGCCAGCCGGAAACCTTGCGCGCGGTCAGCAGCGCGCCGAACATCACCCAGGAAAGAATCGCGAACACGGTCTTGTGATCGAGCCGCAAGGCGCGGTCCACCAGTTGCTCGCTGAACAGGATGCCCGATACCAGCGTCAGCGTGAGCAGCACGAAGCCGGCGCCGATCAGACGGAACAGCAGCTTTTCAAGTGTCAGCAGCGGCGGCAAGGTGTCGAGCCAGCTCGACAGCCAGCCGTTGCCCGCCGCAGCCGCGTTGCGTTGCGACATGCCGCCGCGCATGGCATGCAGACGCCGCTCGACCAGCAGCATCAGAACCGCGTGCAGCGCCGCGATCGCGAACAGGCCGTACGCGATATTGGCGATCAGGAAGTGCAGCTTGAACATCGGCGCGGCTGAATACGGCAGCACGCGCACGCCATTGAACGCCAGCGGCAATAAAGATGCGACGCAGGCGAGCGGCAACACCAGCAGGCGCAAGCCGTCGAGCGGAAAGAAAAAGCTCTCGATCCAGTAGATGCCGGCGCCGAGCCAGAACATCGCCGACAGCGCGAACGCGAAACCGAACACCATCGCGTTCTGGGGAAAGATGGTGGTGTGCAGCAGCACGCCGTGGGCCAGCAGCGCGACAAACAGCAGCGCGCGGCCCGAGCTGCTCATGCCCGAAGCGGCCGATGAGGCCGGGATGCCCGCGGAGACGGGCACCGGCGGCACACTCTCGAGCATGGGGCGCAAGGCGGCGTGCCGGTGCGAGCGCCAGCCGGCCACGGCTAGACCGCCGTAGAGGAGCGCAGTGAGGGCATACAGTACAATATCCATATTCGAAGTTTACACTAGGCCCCTGCTCCGCGACGTCTCCCGCTTCGCGCCCCGCTCCGGCCGCACAGTTCATCGCTCCCCATGCTCGACAATCTGACTCAACGGATGGCGCGCGTCGTCAAGACGCTGCGCGGCGAAGCCCGGCTCACCGAGGCGAACACCCAGGAAATGCTGCGCGAAGTGCGCCTCGCGCTCCTCGAGGCGGACGTGGCGCTGCCCGTCGTGCGCGAGTTCATCGCCAAGGTGAAGGAAAAAGCGCTCGGCGAGGAGGTGATCAGCAGCCTGTCCCCGGGTCAGGCGCTGGTCGGCGTGGTGCAGCGCGAGCTGACCGCGATCATCGGCGGCGACTATGAGGGCAAGGCGGTCGAGCTGAATCTCGCCGTCACGCCGCCGGCCGTCATCCTGATGGCGGGTCTGCAAGGCGCCGGTAAGACGACCACGGTCGGCAAGCTCGCCAAACTCCTGCGCGAGAAATACAAGAAGAAGGTCCTCACCGTTTCGTGCGACGTCTACCGCCCGGCTGCTATTGCGCAGTTGAAGACGGTGACCGAGCAGGTCGGCGCGGATTTCTTCCCGTCGGAACCGGATCAGAAGCCGGTGGATATCGCGATCGCCGCAGTGGATTGGGCCAAGCGCCACTACCACGACGTGCTGCTGGTCGACACGGCCGGCCGTCTGGGTATCGACGAAGCGATGATGGCCGAAATCGCCGCGCTGCACAGCACGCTGAAACCGGCGGAAACGCTATTCGTCGTCGACGCGATGCTCGGCCAGGATGCGGTCAACACCGCGAAGGCCTTTAGCGACGCATTGCCGCTCACCGGCGTCGTCCTCACCAAGCTCGACGGCGATTCACGCGGCGGCGCGGCGCTCTCCGTGCGTCACGTGACGGGCAAGCCGATCAAGTTCGTCGGCGTCGCCGAAAAGCTCGATGGCCTCGAAATTTTCTACCCGGATCGCATGGCGAACCGGATTCTCGGCATGGGCGACATTCTCGCCCTCGTCGAAGAAGCGCAGCGCGGCGTGGACGTTCAGGCCGCGCAGAAGCTCGCCGACAAGGTCAAGAAAGGCGGCGACTTCGACCTCAACGATTTCCGCGCGCAGCTCACCCAGATGAAGGGCATGGGCGGCCTGTCGTCGCTGATGGACAAACTGCCGGCTCAGTTCCAGCAGGCCGCCGCCGGCGCTGACATGGGCCAGGCCGAAAAGCAGATGCGCCGCATGGAAGGCATCATCAACTCGATGACGCCGCTCGAGCGCGCCAAGCCCGATCTGATCAAGGCCACCCGGAAGCGCCGCATTGCCGCGGGCGCAGGCGTGCAGGTGCAGGAAGTCAACCGCATGCTGAATCAGTACGACCAGATGCGCACGATGATGAAAAAGCTGAAGGGCGGCAATCTGCAAAAGATGATGCGCGGCATGAAGGGCATGATGCCCGGCATGCGCTAAGCTTTAGCAAGACGGCGGCGCGCGTGCTTCCGTGCATAAACAACGGCACGCGCGGCTGACTCGGAATTTGTGCGGGTTTATTCTGTACCGCACGCCGTCGTTCTCACCCACACTATGTATACAGTTACCGTCCGTCAGACGTCATGAACCGCGAAGAAGCTCTCCATATTTTTAGCCACTCCGAAGAAATCGTTTCGGCCGACGACGTCAACGCGTCGATCAGCGGCATGGCTGCCGCCATCCGCAACGAGATGAGCAAGGACTTCCCGCTCGTACTGTCGGTGATGGGCGGCGCGGCGGTGTTCACCGGCATGCTGCTGCCGCACCTCGATTTCCCGCTCGAGTTCGATTACATCCACCTGACCCGCTATCGCAACACCACCAAGGGTGGCAACGAGATGCAGTGGCGCGTAGCGCCGGCTGAGTCGGTGAAGGATCGCGTCGTGCTGGTGCTCGACGACATCCTCGACGAAGGCGAGACGATGGCCGCGATCCGCGACCGCATCCTCGCGATGGGCGCGAAGCGCTTCCTGAGCGCGGTGCTGTGCGAGAAGATCATTCCGAAGGCCAAGCCGCTGCGCCCGGATTACTGTGGTTTCGAAGTGCCGGACCGCTACGTGTTCGGTTGCGGAATGGACGCCAAGGGCTACTGGCGCAACCTGCCGACCATTCGGGCGTTGACCGAAGGGGCTTAACTTAAACCCAGGTTGTTTTGGCGGCGCCATTTACGGCGCGCACCGGCGTAAAAAAAGCGGCCCACGGGCCGCTTTTTGTTTGTCAGGCTGGTGATAGCGCTGCCGCGCTACTGTGCTGAAGCCCGCACCGGACCTCACTCAGAGTTGATGCACAAAAGAGCGGATACCGCCGAGCATCATTTCGACTGAGATCGCCACCAGCACCAATCCCATCAGCCGTTCAAAGGCCATCATCGCGCGCTCGCCGAGCCACGCCTGAATGCGCTCCGCCAGCATCAGCACGATCGCGCAGACGATCATCGTGACGGTCAGCGCACCGATCCACTCGAACATCTTGCCGGGCGCCTGCGACGTCAGCAGCATCACTGTGGCCAGCGCCGACGGGCCCGCCAGTGCCGGAATGGCGAGCGGCACGATGAGCGGCTCACCGCCGCGCGTATCGCCGCCGAACGGGCCGTCAGGATGCGGAAACACCATCCTGAGTGCAATCAGAAACAGCACAATCCCGCCACCGATGCGCAAAGACTGGTCGGTCAGACTCATCATGCGCAGGAAGCGATCGCCGACCACCATGAAGACCAGCAGGATCGCGAAGGCGATCGCCACCTCACGGAGAATGACGATCGTGCGCCGCTTGGGCGATACGCTCCGCAGGCAACTGATAAAGAGCGGAATATTGCCTAGCGGATCAGTGATCAGAATCAGCAGGACGGTCGCAGATACAAAGGTGTACTCCACCGTCCGCTCCGCTTATTGCGCCAATGCTGCGCGAACCTTGCCGATCACCGTTTGGGCGGCGTCTTCGACCGGCAGCAGCGTCGCTTCAGCGTCGCGGCGGCCTTGATACTCGAGCTTGCCGTCCTTGAGACCACGATCGCCGATCACCAGACGATGCGGCACGCCGATCAGTTCCCAGTCGGCGAACATCACGCCAGGACGTTCGCCGCGATCGTCGAGGATCACGTCGATACCGGCTTCGACCAGCTCCGCGTACAGCTTGTCGGCCTGCTCACGCACGGCTTCGCTGCGGTCGTAACCCATCGGGCACAGCACAACCTCGAACGGTGCGATCGACTCCGGCCAGATGATGCCCTTGTCGTCGAAATTCTGTTCGATCGCCGCGCCCAGAATACGCGTGATGCCGATGCCGTAGCAGCCCATTTCCATCGGCTGCGGCTTGCCGTTCTCGTCGAGACAGGTGGCGTTCATCGCTTCCGAGTATTTCTTGCCGAGCTGGAACACGTGGCCGACTTCGATGCCGCGGCAGATATCGATCACGCCCTTGCCGTCCGGCGACGGATCGCCCTTCTTCACATTGCGGATATCGGCGACAACCGGCTCCGGCAGATCGCGGCCCCAGTTCACGCCTGTGGTGTGGTAATCCACTTCGTTCGTGCCCACCACGAAGTCGCTCATGTTGGCGACCGTGCGATCCGCGATGACCTTGATCGGCTTCTTCGTGTTGATCGGACCGAGGTAACCCGGCGGCGTGCCGAAGGTCTCGATAATCTCGGCTTCAGTTGCCATGCGGAAGTCCGCCAGACCCGGCAGCTTGCTTGCCTTGATCTCGTTCAGCTCGTGATCGCCGCGCAGCATCAGCAACCAGATGGTCGGTTCGGCGCCTTCGTTTTCCGTGGCGAGGATGATCGACTTGATGGTGCGCTCGAGCGGGATATTCAGCAGCTCGGCCACGGCCTCGCACTTTGCTTTGCCCGGCGTTGCGGTCTTCTTCATCTCTTCGGTCGGCGCTGCGCGTTCGGCGTACAGCGGCAACGCTTCGGCCGCCTCAACGTTCGCGGCGAACTCCGAGGTCGGGCAATACGCGATCGCGTCTTCACCGGTGTCGGCGATCACGTGGAATTCATGCGAACCGCTGCCGCCGATCGAACCGTTGTCCGCTGCCACTGCGCGGAAATCCAGACCGAGGCGCGTGAAGATGCGCACGTACGCGTCGTACATCTTGCGATACGACTCGCGCAGGCCTTCCGCGTCTTTGTCGAACGAGTACGCGTCTTTCATGATGAATTCGCGGCCACGCATCACGCCGAAACGCGGCCGGATCTCGTCGCGGAACTTCGTCTGGACCTGATAGAAGTTCACCGGCAACTGGCGGTAGCTCTTGATCTGACCGCGCGCGATGTCCGTGACCACTTCTTCATGGGTCGGTCCGAGCACGAAATCGGATTGCTTGCGATCCTTGAAGCGCAGCAGCTCGGGGCCGTATTTTTCCCAACGGCCCGATTCCTGCCACAGTTCAGCCGGCTGCACCGAAGGCATCAACAGTTCGATCGCGCCTGCCCGGTTCATTTCCTCGCGCACGATGGCTTCCACCTTGCGGATCGAACGCAGGCCGATGGGCAGGTAGTTATAGATGCCACCGGCAACGCGGCGGATCATGCCGGCGCGCACCATGAGCTTGTGGCTGACGATCTCGGCGTCGGCGGGCGCTTCTTTCAGTGTGCCGATAAAGAAACGGGAAGCTTTCATTCAGATTTTCCAAAAGCGGCGGCTCCGGAGGGACCGCCCGAAAGGTGAAAACGGTGGGGAAACCGACACAGGCCCGGCCTCGCGCCGGCACAGACTCGCCGCATATCCGGCCAAAGTCTGACCAGAAATCCGGTTCAGACCCGGCAAACGGCCTGCGCATACCAGGCAAAACCCCGGCAAAACCGGCCCGATCGCGGCGCCGAAGCCGCCGCGCAAAGCCTTTGCAGCAAGGGATAAGGCACGGAAAGACTGACAGGCTACCGCAAACGCGGGCCTTTTGCGGCGAATCGTTCCAATCTGGTGCGAATCGGTGCGTCGGGGCCGTTATCTGTTTATAATCAAAGCAATTTTAAAGGATTCGAAGGTGGTTGTATGCTGGATCGTGAAGGCTTTCGCCCGAACGTCGGCATCATCCTCTTGAACGCGCACAACGAGGTGTTTTGGGGCAAACGGCTCCGTGAACATTCCTGGCAGTTTCCGCAAGGGGGCATCAAGTACGGAGAGACCCCCGTGCAAGCGATGTATCGGGAGTTACACGAAGAAACCGGGCTGCTTCCTGAGCACGTCAAGGTGATCGGTCGCACGCGCGACTGGTTGCGTTACGAGGTGCCTGACAAGTTCATCAAGCGCGAAGTACGCGGTCATTACCGCGGCCAGAAACAAATCTGGTTTTTGCTCCGGATGGTTGGACGCGATTGCGACATTTGCTTGCGCGCCACCGACCACCCTGAGTTCGATGCGTGGCGTTGGAACGAGTACTGGGTGCCGCTCGACTGTGTGATCGAGTTCAAGCGGGATGTGTATCAGTTGGCGCTGACGGAACTATCCCGTTTCATGCGCCGGGCTGCGCCGCGTGCGGAAAAACCTGGCGGGCACCATGGGCCGCGTTATCCCCGGATAGCGTCGTCAATGGAAAGTCCGCCGGATTCGACGATGATGACGGTCACCACCTCGGTGACCACACTCACCATCGAAACGTCGATTCACACGACGATCGCGTCTGATTGCGGTCCGGGCTCCGGGTCGGTTGCCGAAGTTGGCTCCGCGTCGGAACACGAAGACGAATCGGAGCGCGAAACCGCCGGCGCGCTGTTCCGCCCTGGCGTGCGCAATTAACAATTCTGTGCGGCTGTCCACGCCGCCTCTGCTGGTGCGGCTCGATGAGCCGCACCAGTGTTTCGAGGAAACCATATTGAAAGCACTTGCTCTCGTCGTGGCGTGCGTCGCCACTGGCGCCCTGCTGGCTGGATGTTCGAGCGCCGGCAAACCTACCAATAAAGACGACAGCGCGTTTGCCTATCTGCTGGACCGGCCGAGCAACTGGGTTGAGAACAAGGTGGACACCTTGCCGCCGCTGCCGCAAGCGTCGAATCTGCTGCCCTTCGATGTTTCCGGCAACACGCCGCTGCAGTTCGCGATCGATAAAAATTCGCTTAGCGTCGGCACCGACGGCGTGGTGCGCTACACCGTCGTCGTAACGAGCCCGAGCGGAGCGCGCAACGTGAACTACGAAGGGATTCGCTGCGATACGTATGAATGGCGCCAGTACGCCGGGCTGAACGCCGATCACGACGGCTGGGATCAAACCGTCGCCAACGACTTCAGGCGCATCGAGAATGGCGCGCTGAACGCCTATCAGGCAGCGCTGTATCAGGATTACCTGTGCGCGAACAAGATACCCACGGGCAACGCCAAGCAGATTGTCGAGAACATCCGCTACAAGCGCACGCAGACCTCACTGGTTCACTAAAGCAGTTTTCGCGAGCGGACTTCTTCGAATGTGGAAGCCGCCGCGAATGTGAAAAAGCCGTTTCAGCTCACGCTGGAACGGCTTTTTTTTGTCGTGCGAATCCTGCTCGGGAGTCAGACCAGCACAAGGTTGTCGCGGTGAATCACCTCAGGCTCCAGCATATAGCCGAGCACCGATTCAATGTCGCCACTCGGACGCCGCTGGATCAACTTGGTTTCCGCGCTGCTATAGTTCGTCAGGCCGCGCGCTACTTCGCGCCCTGCCGCGCTCAGGCAAGCAATCACTTCGCCGCGCGCAAACGCGCCCTGCACGCCGACGATGCCGATCGGCAGCAAGCTCTTGCCGCCTTCGGTCAGTTTTTGGACTGCGCCGTCGTCGATCACCACGTGGCCGCGAACCTGCAAGTGATCGGCCATCCATTGCTTGCGCGCCGCCATGCGTGCCGTGCGCGCGATCAACTGCGTGCCGATCGCCTCACCCGAGGCGAGCCGTGACAACACGTCCGCTTCTCGTCCGCTCGCGATCACCGTATTGGCGCCGCTGTGCGCCGCGCGTTTAGCGGCAAGAATCTTGGTCAGCATGCCGCCGCGGCCCAGGCTCGAACCCGCGCCGCCCGCCATTGCTTCGAGCTCCGGCGCACCGGCGTCGGCCTGCTGAACGAGCGTTGCGTTCGGATCCTTGCGCGGGTCGGCGGTGAAAAGCCCCTGCTGATCGGTGAGGATGATAAGCGCGTCGCCTTCGATCAGATTGGCGACCAGGGCGCCTAGCGTGTCGTTGTCGCCGAACTTGATTTCGTCGGTAACGACGGTGTCGTTCTCGTTGATGATCGGCACAACGCCCAGACGCAGCAGCGTCAGCAACGTGGAACGCGCATTGAGATAGCGTTCGCGGTCGGCCAGATCGGCGTGGGTCAGCAGAATCTGCGCGGTCTGGATCGAATGCTCGGCAAAGCGGCTTTCGTAGACTTGCGCGAGACCCATTTGACCGACAGCTGCGGCCGCCTGCAATTCGTCGATTTCGCGTGGCCGCTTGGTCCAGCCGAGCCGCTGCATCCCTTCGGCAATAGCGCCCGAACTGACCAGCACCACTTCCTTGCCCTGCGAGCGCAGTGCGGCAATCTGCGCGGCCCAGCGGCCGATCGCAGCATGATCGAGGCCCCGCCCGTCATTCGTAACGAGGCTCGAGCCGACTTTCACTACCAATCGCCGTGAATCTGCGATGACGGAACGCATTGTGCGCGGTCTCCCAAGATGACGCGTGATGCATGCCGGCCGCCCGTGCAGGCGCCGGCGCTCAGGCTTGTTATTACTGCGGGTCGACGCTCGAGTCGTCCGGCGCAGCGGCCGGCGCTTCCGGCTTTGCGCGGAAACGCACGTCAGCAGCGAGATCTTCGGCTTCGGCCGCGCGCTGCGCGTCCGAATGCGCGGCGATGTGGTCATACACGGCGTAGCAAAGACTTTCGCAGCCCTGACCGGTCAGCGCCGAGATTTCGAACACCGGGCCCTCCCAACCATAGCCTTCAAGGAATGCCGACACGCGCGCTTCGCGCTCGTCTTCGGGCACCATGTCGAGCTTGTTGAGTACCAGCCAGCGGGGTTTCTCATAGAGCAGCTCGTCATACTTGCGCAGCTCGTTGACAATCGCCTTGGCTTCCGCGACGGGATCAACGGCTTCGTCGAACGGTGCGAGGTCGACGATATGCAACAGCAAGCCGGTGCGCTGCAAGTGGCGCAGGAACTGGTGACCGAGGCCTGCGCCTTCCGCTGCGCCTTCGATCAGGCCAGGAATGTCGGCAATCACGAAGCTGCGGCTCGGCCCGACACGCACCACGCCGAGATTCGGCGCGAGCGTCGTGAACGGGTAATCGGCGATCTTCGGCCGCGCGTTCGACACCGATGAGATGAAGGTGGACTTGCCGGCGTTCGGCATGCCGAGCAGACCGACGTCGGCCAGCACCTTCAATTCGAGGCGCACCATGCGGCGCTCGCCGGGCTTGCCGTCGGTTTTCTGGCGCGGCGCGCGGTTCGTACTGGATTTGAAATGCAGGTTACCGAGACCGCCCGCACCGCCCTGCGCGATTTGCACACTCTGGTTGTGCTCGGTCAGATCGGCGATCATCTCGCCGGTTTCCATATCGGTGATAGTCGTGCCGACCGGCATGCGCAGCGTGATGTCGTCGCCGCCCTTGCCGTAGCAGTCCGCGCCGCGGCCGTTTTCGCCGTTGCGCGCCAAATGTTTTTTCGCGTAGCGGTAGTCGATCAGCGTGTTGATGTTGCGGTCCGCGACCGCGATCACGCTGCCGCCCCGGCCGCCGTCGCCGCCATCCGGGCCGCCGAACGGAACGAATTTCTCGCGGCGCATCGACGCGCTGCCATCCCCTCCGTCGCCGGCGATGACTTCAATCCTCGCTTCGTCAATGAACTTCATGCGTAACTCCGTCCCGTGGTGTGCTGCTACATGGTGCTGCTGGGTTAATGCTTTCAGATGCTGCTATTTTGCCGCGCTCGCCGTACGGTGGGCAATCAGCCGATCGGCTAACCGCGCCGATTTGGCAATGCAATCCGTCAATTCTTCGGACAAAAAGCGCTGCAATAAAAAAAGCCCCGCGAACTTCGCGGGGCCTTTTTCCGGTCCTGAAGCCCGTGCCTGATTAAACTCAGACTGCTGCCGGGACGACGTTGACCATGTGCTTCTTCGCTGCGCCCTTCGTCGAGAAATTGACGTGGCCGTCCGTCAGCGCGAACAAGGTGTGATCCTTGCCGATACCGACGTTTTCGCCCGGGTGCATACGCGTGCCACGTTGGCGAACGATGATGCCGCCAGCGTTGATGGCTTGACCGCCGTAGACCTTGACGCCGAGACGCTTCGATTCAGAGTCGCGGCCGTTGCGGGATGATCCGCCTGCCTTTTTGTGTGCCATTTGATTTGCTCCTTAACCGTTGCGCTTACGCGTTGATCGCGTCGATGCGCAGTTCGGTATAGTTCTGGCGGTGGCCGCCATGCTTCTGGTAGTGCTTCCGGCGACGCATCTTGAAGATGGTCACTTTTGCGTGACGACCTTGCGACACGACGGTAGCCTTGACGGAAGCCCCACTGACCAGCGGCGTACCGAACTTAATCGATTCGCCTTCGCCCACTGCGAGAACCTGGTCGAGCGTGATTTCAGCGTCAATGTCTGCCGGTATCTGTTCTACTTTAAGTTTTTCGCCGACGGCAACTTTATACTGCTTGCCACCGGTTTTTATGACCGCGTACATTGAGAACCTCACTCTGTGTTCATTTTTCCCACGCACCGCGCGCGGAAACCCGTGATTATACATAGAGTTAGCTGCTCGGTCAAAACTCATTGAGAGTCGCCGCGCGCACCGCCCGGCGCCTTGCCGTCCAGCCCCGGCACACGGCCTGGCCGTTGCCTCCGTCGCGCCGTGCCGCAGCCTGCGACCCGGAACTGTCGCGATTCGCCTTATAATTCGCGGCACTACCCAATTCAGCCATCATGTCGTCGACTGCCACCCCCTCCTCCAACGCCGCCAGCCTGCTCGCTCCGATCGCCGAAGACATGCAGCAGGTCAATCGCGTCATACGGCACCGTCTGGCGTCCGACGTGATGCTGATCAATCAGATCTCCGAGTACATCATCAGCGCTGGGGGCAAACGGCTACGGCCCGCGCTCCTGCTGCTGGTGGCGGGCGCGCTGGGCGAAACCACCGGCCATCGGCACGAACTCGCCGCGGTAGTGGAATTCATCCACACGGCCACTCTGCTGCACGACGACGTGGTCGACGAATCCGATCTGCGGCGCGGCCGCCAGACCGCCAATGCGCTGTTCGGCAACGCTGCGAGCGTGCTGGTCGGCGATTTTCTCTACTCCCGCTCGTTCCAGATGATGGTCGGCGTGGGCAAGATGCGCGTGATGGAAATTCTGTCGGAGGCGACCAACATCATCTCCGAGGGCGAAGTGCTGCAGCTGCTGAACATGCACGACGCCGACGTGGACGAAGCGCGCTACATGCAGGTGATCCGCTACAAAACCGCCAAGCTGTTCGAAGCTGCAGCCCAGCTCGGCGCGGTGCTGGCCGGTTCGGACGCGAAGACCGAAGCCGCTGCCGCGGAATTCGGCCGCCGCATCGGCACCGCGTTCCAGATCATGGACGACTGGCTCGACTACACGGGCACGGCTGAATCGATGGGCAAGAACGCCGGCGACGATCTGCGCGAAGGCAAACCCACGCTTCCGCTGATCTATCTGATCGAACGCGGCACGCCCGAGCAGTCGGCACTCGCGCGGGAAGCCATCGAGCAAGGCGGCACCGATCGGTTCGACACCATTTTCGAGGCGATCACGCGTTCCGGCGCACTGGATCACACACTCGAGTGCGCGAAGCAGGAAGCGATGGCCGCAGCTGCAGCAATTTCTTCATTTCCGGATTCCATTTTCAAAGATAGCCTGCTAGAATTATGTTCTTACTCGACGGCAAGACAGTCTTGAACGAGACTGAAACACCGTAAGAGTCCAGCAGTACAGATCGGGGTGTAGCTTAGCCTGGTAGAGCGCTACGTTCGGGACGTAGAGGCCGGAGGTTCGAATCCTCTCACCCCGACCAGATTTGCCTTGTTAGTTCAAGGCTCGAAAAACCGCCCAGCTTGCTTGGCGGTTTTTTGTTTTGGGCCGCGATTTTCTGCACCGCACCGACGCCTTACCGCTCCGTACGATTTGCCCCAAACGTCATAGACCATCCGCGGAGGCGGCTCGCCCAGCCCCTCTGCTATATTCTCTCCATCCCGTCCCCTATCCTTCACAACGCGTGGAACAACTTCCCTTATGGGCGCAGATCGGCGCCGTCTTTCTGCTGCTTATCTGCTCCAGCTTCTTTTCGATTTCCGAAACGGCGATGATGGCGATCAACCGCCATCGCCTGAAACACCTTGCCAATCAGAATGCGCTCGGTGCGAGGACCACTCAAGGCTTACTCGCGCACACCGACCAGTTGTTGAGCGTGGTCCTGATCGGCAACAATCTGTTCAACACGATCATCCCAGTGCTCACCACCTCGATCGCGCTGCACACCTTCGGCCATAACAATGTGGTGCTGTCGATCGCGACCGGCATCGTCGCGTTTCTGATTATCGTGTTCGCGGAAATCACGCCGAAGATCGTCGGCGCGACGTTCCCCGAGAAGATCGCCCTGCCGGCCAGCCTGCTGATCGCGCCGATGATGCGCATCGGCAGGCCGCTCGTCTGGTTCGTCAATCTGTTCGCGAACACGATCTTGCGCGTGCTGCATATCAATACCAAAGGCGCGCACGATCAGCGGCTTTCCACCGAAGAGCTGCGCACCATCGTGCTCGAATCAGGCAGCTTCATGCCGACCAAGCACCGCAGCATTCTGTTAAACCTGTTCGATCTCGAGAACATCTCCGTCGACGACGTGATGATCCCGCGCCGCCGCATCGAAGCGCTCGACTTCGACGCGCCGTTCGAACAGATCCTGCATCAGCTGGAAACCTGTTATCACAACAAGCTGATCGTCTATCAAGGCGACATCGACCGAGTGCTCGGCGTGCTCCACGTGCGCAAGACGCTGGCTGCGCTGCACAACCAGGAACTGGAGCGCGAGACATTGCGCGAGTTGCTGGCCGAGCCGTATTTCGTGCCGAGCGGCACACCGGTATTCCAGCAACTACAGTACTTCCAGGAAAGCCGTCACCGCACGGCGCTGGTCGTGAACGAATACGGCGAGTTGCAAGGGCTGGTCACGCCGGAAGACATCATCGAAGAACTGATCGGCGAATTCACTACATCGATTCCGCGTAGCGCCAATTCGCGCGGCGGCTGGAACGAGAATGGCGAATGTATCGTGGCGGGCAGCATGCCGCTGCGCGAACTGAACCGCTGGCTGCATCTCACGCTGCCGACCGACGGACCGAAAACGCTCAACGGCCTGATCCTCGAGATTCTCGAAGAGATTCCGGACGGCGACGTCTGCGTGCAGATCGGCGAGGTGAAACTCGAAGTGATGCGCAGCGACGACCAGGCGATCCGCACCGTCAAGCTGTTCAAACCGCCCGTTCGCACGGGCGCGAAAGCTATCAAGGCTGCCCGCGGTTAAGCCTTGCACGCCGCACAGCGTCGCACATCGGCGCAACGCGCGCCATTAGCCGATTGGCTGAATGGTGGTGCCCGCGGCCTTACCGGATGATGAAGTCGTCGTGTTCTACAGGCGGCTCATCACCGGTCTCTCATGCAAGATTCTTTTCAACGCACGGCGTCGTTGCGGCCTGTCGTCGTCGATGGCGAAAGCCCAGTCAAACTCAGGCATAACACCTTTGCAGCGAACGCCAATGCCAGTGTTAGTAGCAACCCCAGCGCGAATCTCGCCGACTCTGACAATGCTCCTGCCGTACGCCTGTTAACCGACACGTTGCTGGAGGCAACCCGCCGGAATGCGTCGGACCTGCACGTCGAACCGGCGGAGCATGGCTGGCGCGTGCGCTTGCGCATCGACGGCGTACTGCATGAAATCCCTCAGCCTCCCGCGCATCTGCGCGACGCGTTCATCACGCGTGTGAAAGTGTTGGCGCGCATGGATATCGCCGAGCGGCGCGTACCGCAAGACGGCCGGCTGCGGATTGCCACGTCGCCTGGCCGCGTCGAAGACTATCGTGTCAACTCGCTGCCTACGTTGTTCGGTGAAAAGCTGGTGCTGCGAAGGCTCGACGCGTTACCCACCGATCTGTCGCTCGACTCGCTCGGCCTCGATCCACAGCAACGTGAAGCCGTCGATGCCGCGATTCGCGCTCCGCACGGCCTCGTGCTCGTCACTGGCCCCACCGGCAGCGGCAAGACGCTGTCGCTATATTGCTTCCTGCACATGCTCAACGACGAGGCGCGCAATCTGTGCTCGGTAGAGGATCCGGCGGAGATTCAACTGGCGGGTATCAATCAGGTGAGCGTGCGCGAAAAGGCCGGCCTGACGTTCGCGGTGGCGCTGCGTGCATTTCTCCGTCAGGACCCCGATGTGATCATGGTCGGAGAAATCCGCGACGACGAAACCGCCGATGTTGCCGTGAAGGCAGCGCAAACCGGTCACCTGGTGCTGTCCACCTTGCATACGAACGACGCGCCAGCTGCCGTCGCACGCCTGATCGACATCGGCGTCGAGCCGTACAACCTGGCCGCTGCGCTAAGGATGGTGACGGCGCAACGGCTGGTGCGGCGGCTCTGCGTGGCGTGCCGCGCGCCCGCGCCGCAATCGGCAGCGGCGCTGCGAGCAGCGGGCTTCACTGACGATCACCTCGACAGTTGGCACCCTTTCGCAGCCATCGGATGCGAAGCCTGCCACGGCATCGGCTACCGCGGCCGCGTCGGGGTTCATCAGGTGATGCCTGTATCCGATGCGATGCGCGAGTTGATCGTGGCACGTGCAGGCACCCATGAACTGGCCCGGCTCGCGCAAACCGAACAGGTTGCCACCTTGCGCGACGCGGCCCTGGCGCGTGTATGCGACGGCACGACGAGCCTGGCCGAGGCGCTGGCTGCCACCGAGGTCGCATGAGCACAGCGACGACTAACCCACCGCCCGCGGCCGAGATGCGCTTCAAGTGGCGCGGCGTCGATGCCGACGGCGTACAGAAAACTGGCGCGCTCATTGCGCCGGATGTCAGCACCGCACGAGCCATACTCAAGCGCGAAAAGCTGTTCATTGTCGAACTCGCGGCACGCGGGCCAGCGCCACGCCCTCGAACGCGCACCACCGACGTCACGGTGTTCACCAGGCAGCTCGCCAGTCTGCTGCGTGCCGGCTTACCACTCGCACCCTCGCTGGAACTGCTGGCGCAAGCGGATGGTTCGCGCCGGCAAGGCATGCCGCGGATCGTCGGCGCGCTGGCACGCGATATCACCGGTGGCCTGCGCTTCTCCGCAGCGTTGCAGCGGCATCCGGCGCAGTTCAACGCGCTGTACTGTCAACTTGTCGAAGTCGGCGAAGCAGCCGGCGCGCTGCCGACCGTTCTCGCCCGGATCGCGGACGACCGCGAACGCGCCGCCGCGCAGCGTGCCAAGGTGCGCGCGGCGCTCACCTATCCGGTCGCGATCCTGTTGCTTGCTGTCGCAATAACCGCCGCATTGCTGGTGTGGGTCGTACCGACTTTCAAGCAGATCTTCGACGGCTTCGGCGCGAAACTACCCGCGCCCACGCAGTTCGTGCTGGCTTTGTCGGCGGGTGCCGCGCGCTGGAGCATTCCTCTGATCGTCATGACTTTCGCCGCGAGCTCGGCTATGACGTTTCTGCTACGACGTTCTGAAGCAGCGCGCATTCGTTTCGCGCGCATATCACTGACAATGCCGGTCGCCGGTCCGTTGCTACGCACCTTGTGCGCGGCGCGCTGGAGCCGCGCACTCGGTACCTTGCTGTCGGCCGGCACACCGCTCGCGGACGCGTTCGATTCACTGACTCACGCCACCGGCAACGCTTTCTTCGATCGCGCCACCGTGGAGATTGCCGCGCGGCTGCGGCGCGGCGAACGGCTCGCCGCCGCGATGCGCGCGGCGCACTGCTTTCCACCGGAGGTCGTGCAGCCGGTTGCGGTCGCCGAGGAGTCCGGGGCGCTCGACACGATGCTGATCGATGTGGCGTCGCTCGCCGATCGTCAGGTAGACGAAAAGATCGGCACGCTCTCGAGCCTGTGCGAACCGCTTGTCATCATCGTGCTGGGTACGCTGGTCGGTGGCCTGGTGATCGCGATGTATCTTCCCATTATTCAACTCGGCAACGTGGTGTAGCATCGCAGCCGAATCCCACCCTTTATATGCAGGCTACCCTTCCGCTCGTGTCAGATACTTCTTCCAGCCTGTTTTCGGGCCTGCTGTCCGGCCACGTCACAACCGGTCTCGGCCTCGCGTTCGGCAGCTTGCCCAGCGGCCTGCAGATTGCATTCGCGATCGTGTTCGGTCTGGTGATCGGCAGTTTCCTGAACGTGGTCGTGCATCGGGTGCCGATCATGCTGGAGCGTGCGTGGCGCGAGGAAGTCAGCGAGGCCACCGAACAGGCGCTCGAAGAGGACGGCTTGCCCGCCCGCTACAACCTGTGGGTGCCGCGCAGCGCGTGCCCTCACTGCGGCCATGTGCTCAGCGCGTGGGAGAACCTGCCGGTGCTGAGCTATCTGCTGTTGCGCGGGCGCTGCTCCGCATGCAAGACACACGTAAGCCTGCGCTACCCGCTGCTCGAAATCGCCAGCGCCGCCTTCGCGGCCGGGGCGCTCGCGCTGTATGGGCCGACCGGCATGGCGCTCGCCGCCTTCGGACTATGCGCCGCGCTGCTCGCAATGAGTGCGATCGATATCGACACCCACTTGCTCCCTGACTCCATGACACTGCCGCTCCTGTGGGCCGGCTTGATCGTCAACTTCAACGGCATGTTCGCGAGCCTGCACGATGCCGTGCTGGGCGCGATCTTCGGCTATCTGGTGCTGTGGGTCGTGCATTGGCTGTTCCGGCTGGTACGCGGCGTAGAAGGGATGGGTTATGGCGATTTCAAACTGCTGGCTGCGCTCGGCGCATGGCTCGGCTGGGCAGCGCTGCCGCAGATCGTGTTAATCGCGGCGGTCGCTGGCGCGGTGGTGGGGCTCGCGGCGACGTGGCGCGGCCGCATGCGCTTCTCTGAGCCGCTGCCGTTCGGGCCGTTTCTCGCAGCGGGCGGTGCTGTTACGCTGTTTCTCGGCACACCGCTTTATCTGGCGTTGGGAGGCTGAAGCATGTTTGCTGTGGGACTGACCGGCGGCATCGGCAGCGGCAAATCGACCGTGGCTGACCTGTTCGCCGCGCACGGCGTGCCGCTGGTCGACACGGACCTGATTGCGCACCGCATCACGGCGCCGCACGGCATCGCAATGCCGCAGATCGCCGCCGAGTTCGGCGCTTCGTTCATCGCGGCAGACGGCTCGCTCGACCGCGCCCGCATGCGCACGCTGGTGTTCAGCGACGACGGCGCGCGCAAACGCCTCGAAGGCATCACGCATCCATTGATTCGTGCGGAGACCGAACGCGAGCAGCGCGAGGCGCAAGGGCCGTACGTGATCATCGTGGTACCGCTGCTGGTGGAGTCGGGCAGTTGGAAGACTCGCGTGAATCGTGTGCTGACGGTCGATTGCAGCGTCGAGACGCAAATCTCGCGAGTGATGAGCCGCAACGGCTTTAGCCGCGAACAGGTGCTGGCGATCATCGCCCGCCAGGCAACGCGCGAAGCACGCCTCGCCGCAGCGGACGACATCATCGACAACGACAACGCGCCGGTCAACGCACTCAAGGCGCAGGTCGAAGCGCAACATCGCGTCTATCTGTCCCTAGCGGGCGCGTGAGAATACGCTGAACGTGGCTTGCTGCCAGGTTTGCTCAGCCATGCCGTGACAGGCACACGCAAAGCACGCGCCAAACCGCCTGAAACATGTGAAAAAAGTTGCGAAAGCGCGCTGAAAAAGTGCGTGATTGCTAGGGTAGTCTCACGGCATTAGAATGTTCTGCATTCCCGTCACCGACCACGCCCGAGGCGAGCCCGCTTGATCCTTTACGAGTATCCCTTCAACGAGCGAATCCGGACGCTATTGCGCCTCGAAGATCTGTTCGAGCGCTTCACGTTCTTTCTGACTCAGGAAGACGCCAGGGAACATCACGTCGCACTGACAACGTTGTTCGAAATCTCAGAGGTTGCGGGTCGCGCGGATCTGAAGTCCGATCTGATGAAGGAGCTCGAGCGCCAGCGGCAAACCCTGGCGCCGTTCCGCGGCAATCCGGGGATCGAGCAGAACGCGCTGGAATCCGTGCTAGGGGAAATCGAGCAAACCTTGTCGGGGCTTTCGCAGATGCAGGGCAAGACCGGCCAGCATCTGGCAGACAACGAGTGGCTCGCCAGCATCCGCAGCCGCGCGATCATCCCAGGCGGCACCTGCAAGTTTGATTTGCCCTCGTACTACGCGTGGCAGCAGATCCATCCCGATCAGCGTCGGCAGGATATCGCCAAATGGGTCACGCCGCTGCTGCCGTTGCGCGATGCGGCAACCATCGTGCTGCGCCTCGCGCGCGAATCGGGTCAGGCGTCCAAGGTCATGGCAATGCAGGGCAGCTATCAGCAGATGCTGTCAGGCCGTTCATATCAGTTGATGCAGGTACGGGTGGCGCCTGAATTGCGGGTGATCCCCGAGGCTAGCGCCAACAAGTACATGCTCTGGGTGCGATTCACAGTGCAGGACGGCGATTTGCGTCCGCGCGCGGTGGATGTCGACGTGCCGTTCCAGCTCACGCTTTGCAGCCTGTAACGCCGGCCCTGCAGACCTGAATCGCGGGGCCGCGCCTTTAAAGCGGCGAAAAATGCCCCTATATTCATAACTTGTTCCGTTTCCGATTGACTGCCTGACCGTATGCCTACCGTCGTCAAATGCCCCACTTGCGGCAAGGATGTCCGCTGGACTCCAGAAAGCCGCTTCCGCCCGTTCTGCTCTGACCGCTGCAAGCAGACCGATCTCGGCGCCTGGGCCGCTGAGAAGTACAAGATAGGCGGCACAGAGGAAGAAACGCCGTCAGATGAATCGCCTGGTGGGGATTACAACCCGCATTAAGCGCTGCAAGCTGCAGACGCACACTACGGCGTGCTGCTATCAAAGCAAAACGGCGCTGCTCACGCAGCGCCGTTTAAAACCGCCGATCATTTCTCTAGTTCTTCTCAGCTGCGAGCCATTCCAGCACAGGAATCGTCGCCGGCAACAGTGGCGAGACATCCGCCGGCAGCGCCTGCCACACAAATGCCTGGCCTTCGCGGCCGTGTGGTTCGCCGGACCACTGCGTCACCTTGCAGAAGAACAGCCGCACATACGCGTGCGGGTAATCGTGTTCGAGCGTATGCCAAAGATGGCTCGCCTTGACGTCGATACCCAGCTCCTCGTGCAGCTCGCGGGCTAGCGCGGCCTCGACCGACTCGCCCGCCTCCAGCTTGCCGCCCGGAAACTCCCAGTACCCCTCGTACGGCTTGCCTGCCGGGCGCTGCGCCAGCAGATAGCGTCCGTCCGGCTGAATCAGCACGCCGACGGCGACTTCCGTCACCGGGCGGCCAGCTACGTTCTTCTGCGCATCGCTCATGCCTGGGTCTTCCGTCCTGACCAGTCGCGAGCGAATTGCCACGCGACGCGCCCCGAGCGCGACCCGCGCTCCAGTGCCCACACCAGCGCATCACCGCGCGCCGCTTCGACTTCCGCGTCGTCGCAGCCGAAATGGCGCAGCCAGTGGCCGATGATCGACAGGTAGTCGTCCTGCTTGAACGGATAGAAGCTGACCCACAGCCCGAAACGCTCGGACAGCGAGATCTTTTCTTCGACCAGTTCGCCTGGATGAATCTCGCCGTCGGACGTGTGCTTGTACGTCTCGTTGTCGCTCATGTACTCGGGCAACAGATGGCGGCGATTGGACGTTGCGTAGATCAACACGTTGTCCGACTGCGCAGCGATCGAGCCGTCGAGCGCAACCTTCAGCGCCTTGTAGCCCGACTCCCCATCTTCGAACGACAGGTCGTCGCAGAACACCACGAAGCGCTCCGGCCGCTGCGCGATCAGATCGACGATGTCGCCGAGATCGTGCAGATCGTCTTTATCCACTTCGATCAGGCGCAGGCCGTCTTTCGCATAGGCGTTCAGGCAAGCCTTGATCAGCGACGACTTGCCAGTGCCGCGCGCGCCCGTCAGCAGCACGTTGTTGGCCGGCTGCTTGCGCACGAACTGCAGCGTGTTCTGCTCGATCAACCCTTTCTGGCGATCGATGTTTTGCAGGTCGTCGAGCGTGATCGACGAAATGGCGGGAACCGGCTGCAGGTAGCCGCGCCCCTGGCGCTTGCGCCAGCGAAAGGCGACTGCCGCCGACCAGTCGATCTCCGGTGCAGCGGGCGGAAGCATTGCTTCGAGGCGGACGAGCACGGCTTCGGCCCGGGTCAGAAACTGTTCGAGTTTGTCCATGGCTGTGAGATAAGCGGCCTTAAGCGCCGCGTAATAAACCTGGTTACGAACGATAGTCGGCGTTAATGCTCACGTAATCGTGCGACAGATCGCAAGTCCAGATCGTGGCTTGCGCATTACCGCGGCCGAGTACGACACGAATGCCGATCTCGCTCTTTTTCATGACGCGCTGCCCGTCTTCTTCACGGTAGGCCGGATTGCGGCCACCGGCGGTGGCGACCAGCACGTCGTCCAGATACAGATCGATCTTGCCGACGTCGAGATCGTCCACGCCGGCATAGCCGATAGCCGCGAGAATGCGGCCGAGATTCGGATCCGATGCATAGAAGGCCGTCTTCACGAGCGGCGAGTGGCCGATCGCGTACGCGATCTGGCGGCATTCACCGACGCTCGAGCCGCCTTCAACATGCACGGTCATGAATTTGGTCGCGCCTTCGCCGTCGCGCACGATAAGTTGGGCGAGGGTCTGGGCGACTTCCGTCACCGCGTCGCGCAGCGCTGCATAAGCGGGCGAATCGGTGGACGTGATCGCCGGCAGGCTCGATTTGCCCGAGGCGATCAGGATGAACGAATCGTTGGTCGACGTATCGCCGTCGATCGTGATGCAGTTGAACGAGCGGTCCGCCACGTGCTTGACCAGTGCGTCGAGCACCGGTTGCGCGACGGCGGCGTCGAACGCGAGGAAGCCGAGCATGGTCGCCATGTTCGGCTTGATCATGCCGGCGCCCTTGCTGATGCCGGTGAGCGTAACCGTGTGGCCGTCGATCGTGACCTGGCGCGAGGTGGCTTTCGGCAAGGTATCCGTGGTCATGATCGCCTGGGCGGCGTCGTACCAGTTGGCTTCCTTGCGGTTCGCCAGCGCCGCGGGCAGACCCGCCTTCAGACGATCAACCGGCAGCGGTTCCAGAATCACGCCAGTCGAAAACGGCAACACCTGTTCCGGCGCGATGTCCACGAGGCGCGCGAGCTCGACGCAGGTTTCGCGCGCGGCCACGAGGCCAGGTTCGCCCGTGCCCGCGTTCGCGTTGCCCGTGTTGATCACCAGCGCGCGAATCGGCTTACCGCCCGCGCGCACGCGCTCCAGATTCTCTCGGCACACAGTGACGGGTGCGGCGCAAAAACGGTTCTGCGTGAACACGCCGCCTACTGTCGCGCCTTCGCCGACAGAAATGACCAGCACGTCCTTGCGGTTCGGCTTGCGGATATTCGCCTCCGCCCAGCCCAGCGTGACGCCGGCGACAGGGTGAAGTTGAGCGGGATCGATCGAGGGGAAATTGACAGCCATGGTCGCGACCTGTCGAAGAAAATGCCGGCGTGGCGCCGGCATCGAGGGATCGGTAACTGGTGGCTCGAGCCTGTAGTCGAACCACCGCGAAATCATCAACAAAACATCGTGTAAAACGAAGCGGCGCGCTTAAAGCGCGCCGCTTTTCGGCATTATGCGATCTTGCCGTGACACTGCTTATACTTCTTGCCGCTGCCGCACGGGCACGGGTCGTTACGGCCAACCTTCGGCACGTTGTCCACGCTCACGTCCGACCCAATGGCGTGCGAGGCGCCGTGGCTCATCGCGTCGCCGATCATGGCGGCGGTAGCCGCTTCCGCAGCGGCAGGCGCTGCTGCTGCCGCTTCGGCGAATTCGGCGTGACGGAACTCGACGTTTTCGAGGTGGCTGCCTTGCTCTTCGAGTTGCTCGGCGGCCTGTTCAAGCTGTTCCGGCGACTGGATCTGCACGTTCATCACCACACGGGTGACTTCGAGCTTCACGGCGTCGAGCATCGCGGCGAACAGTTCAAAAGCCTCGCGCTTGTATTCCTGCTTTGGATTCTTCTGCGCATACCCGCGCAGATGGATACCCTGGCGCAGGTGGTCGAGCGCGGCCAGATGTTCGCGCCAGCTACGGTCCAGCGTTTGCAGCATGATCGAGCGTTCGAACGCGCTGAACGATTCGCGTCCGACCTGTTCGACCTTCGATTCGTACGCTTCGTCCGCGGCGGCTTCGACAGCTTCGAGAATCTCGTCCGCGCTGATCGAGTTCGACTCGTTGATCATTTCCTGAATCGCGAGGTCGAGCTGCCATTCGTTGCGCAGCACTTCCTCCAACTCGGGCACGTCCCACTGCTCTTCGATGCTGCCGGCCGGCACGAACTGGTGAACGATATCGGCGATCACGCCGCCGCGCATCGCGCCGATCGTTTCGGTGATGTCATTCGCTTCGAGCAATTCATTGCGCTGCTGGTAGATCACCTTGCGCTGATCGTTCGACACATCGTCGTATTCGAGCAATTGCTTGCGAACGTCGAAGTTACGCGCTTCAACCTTGCGTTGCGCCGATTCGATCGAACGCGACACGATGCCCGCCTCGATCGCCTCGCCTTCCGGCATCTTCAGACGGTCCATGATCGCGCGCACGCGGTCGCCCGCGAAAATGCGCAGCAGCGGATCTTCCAGCGACAGATAGAAGCGCGACGAACCCGGGTCGCCCTGACGGCCGGCACGGCCGCGCAACTGGTTGTCGATCCGGCGCGATTCGTGACGTTCGGTGCCGATGATGTGCAGACCGCCCGCGGCCTTCACCTGATCATGCAGCGCCTGCCATTCATCGTGCAGCTTCTGGATACGGCGTTGTTTCTCTTCATCCGAAAGCGTTTCGTCCTTTTCGATGAAGGACGCCTGCTTTTCAGCATTGCCGCCGAGCACGATGTCGGTACCGCGACCGGCCATGTTCGTGGCGATCGTGACACGCTTCGGACGGCCCGCTTCAGCGACGATCTCAGCTTCACGCGCGTGCTGTTTGGCGTTCAGCACTTCGTGCGGCAACCCGGCCTGCTTCAGCAAATGCGACAGCAGTTCCGAGTTTTCGATCGACGTTGTGCCGACCAGCACCGGCTGACCGCGCTCATGACAATCGCGGATGTCGCGGATCACCGCGTCATAGCGTTCCTTGGCGGTCTTGTAGATCTGATCCTGCTTGTCGATCCGCTTCGGCGGACGGTTGGTCGGGATCACAACCGTTTCGAGACCGTAGATCTCGTTGAATTCGTACGCTTCGGTATCGGCCGTGCCGGTCATGCCGGACAGCTTTGCGTACATACGGAAGTAGTTCTGGAACGTGATCGACGCGAGCGTCTGGTTCTCGCTCTGGATCTTGACGTGTTCCTTCGCCTCGACAGCCTGGTGCAAGCCATCCGACCAGCGGCGGCCCGACATCAGACGGCCGGTGAATTCGTCGACGATCACGACTTCGCCGTTCTGCACGACGTAGTGCTGATCCTTGAAGAACAGCGTGTGCGCGCGCAGTGCGGCGTACACGTGGTGCATCAGCGTGATGTTCTGCGGCGCGTACAGGCTTTCGCCCTCGCCAATCAGGCCCCATTCGGCGAGCAGACGCTCGGCCTTTTCGTGGCCCGATTCCGTCAGGAAGACCTGGCGGCCTTTTTCGTCCAGCGTGTAGTCGCCCGGCTTTTCGACGCCGGTGCCGTCCGCTTTCTCTTCGCCGATCTGGCGTTCGAGCAGCGGCGGCAACGCATTCATGCGCACGTAGAGTTCGGTGTGATCTTCGGCCTGGCCTGAGATGATCAGCGGCGTGCGGGCTTCGTCGATCAGGATCGAGTCGACCTCGTCGACCACCGCGAAATTCAGGGCTCGCTGCACGCGCGCATCGGTCTCGTAGACCATGTTGTCGCGCAGGTAGTCGAAGCCGAATTCGTTGTTGGTGCCGTAGGTAATGTCGGCGGCGTACGCTTCCTGCTTCGCGCCATGATCCATCTGCGACAGGTTGATGCCGACCGAAAGACCCAGGAAGTTGTACAGACGCGCCATCCATTCGGCGTCGCGCTGGGCCAGGTAGTCGTTGACCGTAACAACGTGCACGCCGCGGCCGGACAGCGCGTTCAGGTACACCGGCAGCGTAGCGACGAGCGTCTTGCCTTCGCCGGTGCGCATTTCGCCGATCTTGCCGTAGTGCAGGACCATGCCGCCGATCAGCTGCACGTCGAAGTGGCGCATTTTCAGCGTCCGCTTGCTGGCCTCGCGGCACACCGCGAAGGCCTCCGGCAGGAGCTTGTCGAGCGACTCGCCACTCGCGACGCGCTGGCGGAATTCACCCGTTTTGGCGCGCAGTTGGTCGTCCGTCAATTGCTCGATCTGCGGCTCGAGCGCATTGATCGCCGTGACGGTCTTTTGATATTGCTTGACTAGCCGCTGGTTGCGGCTGCCAAAAATCTTCTGTAGAAAACCGGTGGTCATCGGATCGGTGTCTGCGTCGCGGCTTCGGCTGGTTCGCGGCGTGCGGTTCATGCACGTGCGCTCCGGGGTCGGAAGGGCCTCGGCGGCTTAGTCCAAGAGTGAATTCGAATCGGGCATTTTAGCACGCGCCCCCGGCCGCGCCTGTGTCAGCCGTGCGACGCTGGCAGGGCACAGAAAGCCCGCCGCAGCGACGTCCGACGGTACGCATTGAGGCGGGTCCACGTGCATCCCGCGCGGTACAATCGCGGCGTGAACGCACATAGGGTGCGAACGCGCCGTCACTATCGAACATGAGCCGTATTCCGTCCTTTTCAAGGCCGCCGCCCAAGCAGTTCAAAGCGCGCCGCCCGCAGCCCGTCGCCGAAGTGCTGAATCGCACCGACGCGTTCGTGGCCCTGCGCGCGGGCGTCGAGCAGATTGCGGCGCTGGAAAAGGATCTGCGCGAGCTGCTGCCGGATTATCTGGCCACAAGCGTGGAGCCGAGCTTCATCAAGGAAGGCGTGCTGGCCCTATTTGCCGCGCACAATGCGCTGGCCGCCCGGCTGCGCCAGATCGAACCGAGGTTGCTGTCGGATCTGCAGCAGCGCGGCTGGCCGGTCAATGCGCTGAGAATTCGCGTGCGGCCGCAGCCTTTGAAGGAGCCGCCGCCCGTCAAACAGGCGCGCATGACGCCAGTCGGCGCGGACGCGCTGCACGCGCTCTCCCAATCGCTCGCACCCTCGCCGCTGCAGGAAGCTTTGGCGAAAATGGCGGCGCGGCATCGGAGAAATCGCTGAACAAAAAATAAGCGGCCCAGATGGGCCGCTTATTTTTCATCCATGCATTTCGGACATTTCATCCGAAGGCGCTACGCCGATCAGGCAAATGCCGTCTGCGTTTCGTACGCGAAGCCGCGGGGCGCCTTCTGCGTGTCGTCGAACGTTACGATTTCGTATGCGTCTTCATGCGCCAGCAACTCGCGCAGCAAAGCGTTGTTCAGGCCGTGGCCCGACTTGTACGCCGTGTACGAAGCCAGCAACGGATGGCCGACCACGTACAGATCGCCGATCGCGTCGAGCATCTTGTGCTTCACGAATTCGTCGTCGTAACGCAGGCCGTCGTTGTTCAGAATGCGGTATTCGTCCAGCACGATCGCGTTATCCATGCTGCCACCGCGTGCCAAACCGAGTTCGCGCATCATTTCCACTTCATGCGCAAAGCCGAATGTACGCGCACGAGCGATTTCCCGCACATACGACGTATTGGCAAAATCCACTTCCAGCGCCTGGCCGGTTTTATCCACAGCCGGGTGACGGAAATCGATGGTGAATTTGAGTTTGAAACCGAAATACGGATCGAGACGCGCGAATTTGTCGCCGTCACGAATTTCAACCGGCTTGGTGACCTTGATGAATTTCTTCGGCGCGTTCTGTTCTTCGATACCGGCCGACTGAATCAGAAACACGAACGAACCCGCGCTACCGTCCATGATCGGAATTTCTTCAGCGGTGACGTCGATATAAAGATTGTCGATACCGAGACCTGCGCATGCGGACATCAAATGCTCGATGGTCGACACGCGCGCGCCGTCTTTCTGCAGTACGGAAGCCAGACGCGTATCGCCAATCGCCATCGCCGACGCAGGGATATCCACCGGCG
Organism: Paraburkholderia nemoris; assembly: GCF_905221015.1. Lineage (NCBI taxonomy): Bacteria > Pseudomonadati > Pseudomonadota > Betaproteobacteria > Burkholderiales > Burkholderiaceae > Paraburkholderia > Paraburkholderia nemoris. The sequence goes on from NZ_CAJNBO010000012.1 coordinate 256,978, forward strand.
TAGGCAAATCCACCCGCGAAAACACAATGCCGGTGTTCGCCGCCGCCGGGCGGAGCGTCAATTCGACTTTGCGGCCGGAGTGCAGACCGATGCCGACTGTCTTGACGATTGATTTGATAGTGCGCTGCTTCAACATGGTGATCTTCTATTCGATTGAAAATCCCAATCGGGACTTTTTATTCCATAGCGCGAAGTATACTCCAATACCCTAAGGAGCGTCGTTACACGGAACGTATCAATCTGTTTCGCTGCATTACCCAAAGCGCGCCCGTCAGGGAAAGCGTGACGGGCCGATGTCCGGAACGGAGGCGTTTCCGGTCATCGGCCCGAGTAACGGCCCGTCACAAAAGCGTCTTATACGCCGTTGCCCTGATACAACGCGGTAACCGCGCAGATCGAGGCAAAAGCGTCAAACGCCATCGTAACTAGCTCAACGTAGCGAGAATACTCCCTGCATCGCTGACTTCGAATTTGCCGGCAGCCTCGACGTTCAACGTCTTGACCACGCCGTCGTCGACAACCATTGCGTAGCGCTGGGAACGGATTCCCATGCCGCGCGCCGACAAATCCTGCTCAAGACCGAGCGCCCGCGTGAAAGCCGCACTGCCATCCGCCATCATGCGCACCTTGCCCGAGGCGTGCTGATCGCGTCCCCACGCGCCCATTACGAACGCGTCGTTGACGGACACGCACCAGATCTCGTCGATGCCGAGCGCGCGCAACTGCTCGGCGTGCTCGACGTAACCTGGTACATGTTTGGCTGAACAGGTCGGCGTGAACGCACCGGGCAATCCGAAGATCACCACGCGCTTACCCGCCGTCTGCTCGCGCACGTCGAAGCTGTTAGGCCCCAGCGTGCAGCCCGCCCGCGCGTCTTCGACGAACTCGAAGAGCGTCGCGTCGGGCAGCTTTTCACCTACTTGAATCATGCTCAATCCTTTGCATCGATGCGAAGCACACTCGCACGCCATCGTGTCGCAGTGAATTTCAGCGTCTGCCTAACTGCAGGCTCCGCCATCCGGCGACAGTTGCCCCATCCGCTTCGCGAATCCGAAGAGGGCACTTGTCCTTGCCGCGAATCAGACGATACGCGGCTTGTTCGCCGTTCACCCGCCACGCTCATGCATTCGTCCGCCAGTGCTACGCTGCTGTACAACCCGCAGCACCGCAACGAAAGCCTGCTCGTGCGCTCAGTCCGCCTGCTTGCGCAGGAATGCCGGAATATCGTACGTGTCGACGCCCTTTTCCTGCAGCGCCTGCACGTGCGAAGCCGCCGTATCGCGCGACGTGCGCCACACAGCCGGCGTATCCAGCGCGCCGTAATCCGCCGTGCTTGCGTGCGACTGCGACGGTGCGTAAGCAGCGTGCGCGCTGATCGGCTGATTGTCCGTGCCGGTGCGCAGCAGCGTCATCGGTGCCGATTGCTGCTTCTTCGCCGCACGGCCCAGACCCGTTGCCACGACCGTCACGCGCAGCGCGTCGCCCATTGCATCGTCGTACACCGCGCCGAAAATCACGGTTGCGTCTTCAGCAGCATAGCTCTTGATGGTGTTCATCACTTCGCGCGTTTCCGACAGACGCAGCGAACGGCTCGACGTGATGTTGACCAGCACGCCACGCGCGCCCGACAGATCCACACCTTCCAGCAGCGGGCTGGCCACAGCCTGCTCGGCAGCCAGACGTGCGCGATCGACGCCGGCAACCGTCGCCGTGCCCATCATCGCCTTGCCCTGCTCGCCCATCACCGTCTTCACGTCTTCGAAGTCGACGTTCACCAGACCGTCGACATTGATTATTTCCGCGATGCCGGCAACTGCGTTGTTGAGAACGTCGTCTGCGCACTGGAAGCACTTGTCCATCTCGGCGTCATCGCCCATCACCTCGAACAGCTTGTCGTTCAGAACGACGATCAGCGAGTCGACGTGATCCTCCAGTTGCTGCGAACCAGCTTCTGCTACACGCATGCGCTTGCCGCCTTCGAATTCGAACGGCTTGCTGACCACGCCAACAGTCAAGATACCCATTTCCTTGGCGATCTGCGCGACCACCGGTGCTGCGCCCGTGCCCGTGCCGCCGCCCATACCGGCGGTGATGAACACCATATGCGCGCCGCGCAGTGCGTCGGCGATGCGCTCACGTGCTTCTTCCGCTGCCGCGCGGCCCATTTCCGGCTTGGCGCCAGCGCCCAGACCCGTGTTACCGAGCTGGATCACCGCAGATGCGCGCGAACGCGACAGAGCCTGCGCGTCCGTGTTCATCACGATGAAGTCGACGCCTTGCACGCCTTTGTTGATCATGTGCTGAACGGCATTGCCGCCAGCGCCACCTACTCCGATCACCTTGATGATGGTGCCGTTCGTTTCGGTTTCCAGCATCTGGAATTCCATGTTGCCTCCGTCAAGATAAAAAATTGCAGCCACTTCGGCCGTTATTCGGCAGGAGATCGGGCAACCTCCTGTCGCGCGCCAGCCGCCGGCACCAGCGCGTGTTTACGTAAAACCGTTCAAACCCAGAATTCGTTAGAAGTTGCCGAGGAACCAGTCTTTCATTCGCGTGAAGACCTGGCCCATCGACCCCGACTGCACCGCGACCTTGCGACCGCGCATTCTTTGCGAGCGTCCTTCGACGAGCAGGCCCATCGCCGTCGAATAACGCGGGTTACGCACGACGTCCGCAAGACCGCCCGCGTATTCCGGCACGCCAATGCGCACCGGCTTCAGAAAAATGTCCTCGCCGAGTTCGACCATGCCGAGCATCATCGACGCGCCGCCGGTCAGCACCACGCCGGAGCTCAGCAGTTCCTCATAACCTGACTCGCGCACCACCTGCTGCACGAGCGAAAACAGTTCTTCGACGCGCGGCTCGACCACCGCCGCCAATGCCTGACGCGACAGCGTGCGCGGACCGCGCTCGCCGAGACCCGGCACTTCGATCATTTCGTCCGGATCGGCGAGAGCCTGCTTTGCAATGCCGTAGTCGACCTTGATGTCTTCCGCGTCCGGCGTCGGCGTGCGCAAGGCCATCGCGATGTCGCTCGTGATCTGGTCGCCGGCGATCGGAATCACCGCCGTGTGACGAATCGCGCCTTCGCTGAAAATCGCGATATCTGTCGTGCCGCCGCCGATATCGACCAGCACCACGCCGAGTTCTTTTTCGTCTTCCGTCAGCACCGCCAGCGACGAAGCGAGCGGCTGCAGAATCAGATCGTTCACTTCGAGCCCGCAGCGGCGCACGCACTTCACAATGTTCTGCGCCGCGCTCACCGCGCCGGTGACGATATGCACCTTCACTTCCAGGCGGATGCCGCTCATGCCGATCGGCTCGCGCACATCTTCCTGACCGTCGATGATGAATTCCTGCGTCAGGATGTGCAGCACCTGCTGATCGGTCGGAATGTTGATCGCTTTCGCCGTCTCGATCACGCGCGCGACGTCCGTCTGCGTGACTTCCTTTTCCTTGATCGCCACCATGCCGCTCGAATTGAAGCTGCGGATATGGCTGCCGGCGATCCCGGTAAATACGTTCGTGATCTTGCAATCGGCCATCAGTTCGGCTTCCTCGAGCGCGCGCTGAATGGACTGCACGGTGGCTTCGATGTTCACCACCACGCCCTTCTTGAGCCCCTTCGATTCGCTCTGGCCGAGGCCGATCACCTCGTAGTGACCCTCGCCCTTCAACTCGGCGACGATAGCCACTACCTTCGACGTCCCAATGTCGAGGGCGACCAGCAGATCTTTATAGTCTTTACTCATAGCGTGCTCATTGCGTGTGATGTCCGTTTACTTCTTGCCCTTGTCGGGTTCGCTGATAAAGCGCATGCCAGCGGCACGAATCGCGAAACCGTTCGGATAGCGCAAGTCCGCATACTCGATATCCTTTCCCCAACGTTGCGTCACCGCGTTCCACGCCGCGGTCAGGCGCTTGCTCCGATCGAGCAATGTGTCCTGATTGCGTTCGCGCCCAAGTTCCACCTGCATGCCGTTCGACAGCTTCACCGTCCACGCGTAACGCGGCGACAGCGTGACTTCTTCGGGCGTCGCGCCCAAGGGCGCAAACCACTTCTTGAAATCGCTATAACGCGCGACGACTTCTTTGGCCGTTCCGTCCGGACCGTCGAACGCGGGCAACTCCTCTTCGAGCTCGCCCTGGTTCGCGGTGAACAGTTCGCCGTCCACGCTCACCAGTTGATCGCTGCCCCACGTTCCAAGCGGTTTGTACTCTTCAAGCGTGACAGCCAATGCATTCGGCCAAACCCGCCGCACACTCGCGTGACGCACCCATGGCATCTGCTCGAACGCCTGGCGTGCGACGTCGAGATCCACCGTAAAAAAGTTGCCCTTCAGGCGCCCTACTACACCCGCGCGCACCGTCGGCGAATTGATGTGCTCGGTGTCGCCGTCGATCTGGATTTCGCGCAACGCGAAATTCGGACGCTGGATGAGCCAGTAACCGCCTGCCGCCAGCAGCACGAGCACCAGCAACGCATGCAATGCGTTGGCGGCGAGATTGAGCTGGCGAACGTTGTTCCACATGGAGTTGCTTTCGGGTTGCCCCGCTTAGTCCTTTGTTAATCCTTGAGCGTCAGCGCCAACACGCCGACCACCAGTTCCTGATAGCTGATACCCACCGCACGCGCCGCTTTCGGCGGCAGCGAGTGATCGGTCATTCCAGGCGCCGTGTTCACTTCCAGGAAGTACGGATTGCCGTCTGCGTCGAGCATGAAATCGGCGCGACCCCAATCGGTGCAGCCAAGTACGTCGAACGCACGGCGCGCCAGCACTTTCAGGCGTGACTCTTCGTCAGCCGCCAGACCGCACGGAATCAGATACTGCGTGTCGTTCGCGATGTACTTCGCGTGGTAGTCGTAAAACTCGCCGGCCGGAATGATGCGGATCACCGGCAGATCCAGATCGCCGGCGATGCAAGCCGTAAATTCGCCGCCGCCCTCGATGCTCTTTTCCACCACGACGATCTTGTCGTACTTGACCGCTTCGAGCAGCGCTGCCGGCAAAGCGTCGGCGCTTTTCACCTTGATCACGGCGACGCTCGAGCCTTCGCTGGCCGGCTTCACGAACAGCGGCAAGCCGAGCTTTGCGACGATGTCTTTTGCGCGTGCTTCGTAGTCGTCGCCGCGCAGCACAGCCTCGAACGGCGGCGTCGGAATGCCGAGTTGCTGCCACACGAGCTTGGTGCGGAACTTGTCCAGACCGAGCGCAGAGCCGAGCACGCCGCTACCCGTGTAGCGAATGCCGTAGAAATCGAGCGCGCCCTGTATCTGGCCGTTCTCGCCATAACCGCCGTGCAGCGCGTTGAACGCGCGCACGAAGCCTTCGTCCTTCAATGCGGCGAGCGGACGCTCGGCCGGATCGAACGGATGGGCGTCGATACCGGCGTCGCGCAGACCTTGCAGCACGAGGCGGCCGGAATTAAGCGACACCTCGCGCTCGGCGGAATCTCCACCGAGCAGCACTGCTACTTTGCCGAACTGTTTAGGGTCGATGCTGCTCATTTCACTCACACCTTCGTTTCTTGCGCGAGGCGTCCCGGCACACCGCCGATCGAACCCGCGCCCATCGTGATCACCACATCGCCGTCGCGCACCACTGCTGAGAGCGCGTCCGGCACTTCATCCACCGTATCGACAAACACCGGCTCGACCTTGCCCGCCACGCGCAGTGCGCGCGCGAGAGCGCGGCCATCCGCGGCGACGATCGGCGCTTCGCCGGCCGAATACACTTCGGTCAGCACAAGCGCGTCGACGGTCGACAACACCTTTACAAAATCTTCGAAGCAATCGCGCGTACGCGTAAAGCGGTGCGGCTGGAAGGCCAGCACCAGACGCCGCCCCGGAAACGCGCCACGCGCCGCCGCCACCGTTGCCGCCATTTCAACCGGGTGATGGCCGTAATCGTCGACCAGCGTGTATGTGCCGGCCGTTTTACCTTCCGACACGACCGGCACTTCGCCGTAGCGCTGGAAGCGTCGGCCCACGCCGTTGAAATCCGCCAGCGCTCGCTGGATATCGGCATCTTTCACTTCAAGTTCAGTCGCAATTGCAATTGCGGCCAAAGCGTTCTGCACGTTGTGCTCGCCCGGCAGGTTCAAAACGATGTCGATCGGCGCCGCGTCTTCACGCAGTGCCGTGAAATGCATCTTGCCGCCGCGCGCTTCTACATTGACCGCGCGCACTTGCGCGTCCGGCGCAAAACCGTAGCGAATGATCGGCTTCGACACGAACGGCAGGATCTCCTTCACGTTCGGATCGTCGACGCACAGCACCGCTATCCCATAGAACGGCAGACGGTGCGTGAATTCAATGAACGCCTGCTTGAGCCGCGCGAAGTCGTGCCCGTAGGTGTCCATGTGATCAGCGTCGATGTTCGTGATGACTTCGATCACCGGGAACAGATTCAGGAACGACGCATCCGACTCATCCGCTTCGGCGACGATGAAATCACCCGTACCCAGACGCGCATTCGCGCCCGCACTGATCAGACGACCACCGATCACGAACGTCGGATCAAGCCCGCCCGCCGCCAGCACGCTCGCCACCAGCGAGGTGGTCGTAGTCTTGCCGTGCGTGCCGGCAATCGCAATGCCCTGCTTCAGGCGCATCAGTTCCGCGAGCATCACGGCGCGCGGCACGATCGGAATGCGGCGATGACGCGCGGCCAGCACTTCCGGGTTGTCGCTGCGCACTGCTGTGGAAACAACCACGGCGTTCGCACCTTCGATGTTCTCCGCCGCGTGACCGATCGCGATGCGCGCGCCGAGTGCGGCGAGGCGATCGGTGATCGCGTTGCTCGACAGATCCGAGCCGCTCACCTGATAGCCGAGGTTGACCAGCACCTCCGCGATGCCGCTCATGCCGACACCGCCGATGCCGACAAAGTGAATATGTTTGACGATGTGTTTCATTGCTTTCCTTCTGGGCTCGCGCCCGAAATCGAACCCGCCACAGTCGCGCAAATCTGCGCGACCTGTTCCGTGGCGTCGGGTTTCGCGAGCGAGCGCGAACGCTCTGCCATCTCTGCGAGGGTCTCTCGCGTCTGGCTGCGCAACCAGTCGGCGAGCATTTCCGCCGACAGATCGCGTTGCTGCACGACCAGCGCCGCGCCGTTGTCGGCGAGGAACGCTGCATTAGTGGTTTGGTGATCGTCTACTGCAAACGGGAACGGCACGAAGAATGCCGCCACGCCTACTGCTGATATCTCCGACACCGTCATCGCGCCCGAACGGCAGATCACCAGATCCGCGTTCGCGTACGCGCTCGTCATGTCGTCGATGAAAGGCACGAGTTCGACATCGGCGCCGGCCTGCAGGCCCGCTGCCGCATAATTCTCACGCAGTGCTTCAATATGCTTCGCGCCCGCCTGATGCACGATGCGCGGACGTTCATTCGGCGCCAGCAGCGCAACCGCGCGCGGCACCACTTCGTTCAATGCCGCCGCGCCCAGACTGCCGCCCACCACCAGCACATTCAATGGACCGCTGCGCGCTGCGTAGCGTGCTTTGGGTGCAATTGCGCCCGCAAGTTCCGCACGAATCGGGTTGCCGGTCCATTCGCCGTGCGGCAACGCATTCGGAAATGCAACCAGCACGCGTTTCGCGACTTTCGCGAGCACCTTGTTGGCGAGACCCGCAATCGAATTCTGTTCGTGCAGCACCAGCGGACGGCCGCTCAAAGCGGTCATCAAACCCGCCGGGAACGTGATGTAGCCGCCCATGCCGAGCACAACGTCCGGCTTCACGCGACGCAGCACGCTCAAACTCTGCGAGCAGGCGCGCAGCAGATTCAGCGGCAACATCAGCTTGGTCTTCAGGCCCTTGCCGCGCAGTCCGCCGAAGCGCACGTATTCCATCGGGATGCCGTGCTTCGGCACCAGCGTGGCTTCCATGCCCGCGGGATTGCCGAGCCATACGACCTTCCAGCCCCACGCCTGCATCAGGTGCGCGACCGCGAGCCCCGGGAACACGTGTCCCCCGGTGCCACCGGCCATCACCATCAGCGTGCGTTGCGGGAGAGCGGTCATACTTTGCCCCCACGCATCAGCACCCGGTTCTCATAATCCACACGCATCAACACGGCCACCGCCACGCAGTTCAGCACGATGCCCGAACCGCCGTAGCTCACGAGCGGCAACGTGAGACCTTTAGTCGGCAGCAGGCCGAGGTTCACGCCCATATTGATAAAGGTCTGCGCGCCGAACCAGATGCCGATGCCCTTCGCGACCAGCCCGGCAAACGTCCGATCAAGTGCGAGTGCCTGACGACCGATCTCGAATGAGCGGCGCACGATCCAGTAGAACATCAGGATCACGACGAGCACACCGACAAAACCTAGCTCCTCGCCGATCACCGCGAGAATGAAGTCGGTATGCGCTTCCGGCAGATAGTTGAGCTTCTCGACACTGCCGCCCAAACCCACACCAAACCATTCGCCGCGCCCGAAAGCGATCAGCGAGTGCGTCAATTGATAAGCCTTGCCTTGCGCGTAACGGTCGTCCCACGGATCGAGATAAGCGAAGATCCGCTCGCGACGCCATGGCGACGCCCACACGAGCAAGCTGAACGTGCCGACCGCAGTCGCCACCAGACCGCCGAACAGCTTGCCGTTCACGCCCCCGAGGAACAGCACGCCCATCGCGATCGCGGCGATCACCATGAATGCGCCCATGTCCGGTTCGAGCAGCAGCAATGCGCCGACGAGACCCACTGCAACCGCCATCGGCAGAAAGCCTTTGGCGAAGCTGTGCATGTATTCCTGTTTGCGTACCGTGTAGTTCGCCGCGTAAATCGTCACGGCGAGCTTCATGATTTCCGACGGCTGCATGTTCGTGATGCCGAGCGGAATCCAGCGACGCGCGCCGTTCACGCCCTTACCGACGTGCGGGATCAGCACGATCACCAGCGCGGCCAGCGAAATCAGGAACAGCTTCGGCGCGTACTTATCCCACGTCGAGATCGGAATGCGGAACGACACGACACCGATCACCGAGCCCATCACCACGAAAATGATCTGGCGCACGAGGAAGGCGTAGTCGCGGTACGACGCGTACTTCGGCGAATCGGGCATTGCGATCGACGCCGAATACACCATCACGACGCCGAGCCCCAGCAACGCGACGACCACCCACAGCAGCGAGTGATCGTAGTCGAGCATCCGCGAGCGCAGCGGACGCACGCCGTTCACGGCACTCGCGAGACCACTGCCGCCCGAGCGGCCTGAGGCGCGGCCCGTGCTACCCGTATCGCCATTGCCGGCGCGCGAGCCGGCCAGGCGCGAACCGAAGCGTTCCGACCAGCTCATATCATCGTCCCCCGTTCTGCCGCGATGTCTTCCACCGTGCTGCGGAACACCTGCGCGCGGTGGGCGTAACCCTTGAACATGTCAAAGCTCGCGCAAGCCGGCGACAGCAACACGGCGTCGCCGGGTTGCGCCAATGCGGTCGCGGCCCGCGTCGCTTCTTCGAGCGTCGCGTGGTCGGTCATCGCGATGCCGGTGTCTTCCAGCGCCGCGCGAATCTGCGGTGCGTCGCGACCGATCAGCATCACGGCGCGGCACCAGCGCATCACCGGTTCGGCGAGCGGCTCGAAATCCTGGCCCTTGCCGTCACCGCCGGCAATCAGGACTGCGCGCTGTGCGAGGCCGTCGAGCGCGGCAACCGTCGCGCCGACATTGGTGCCCTTGCTATCGTCGACATAATCGACGCCTTCGATCGACGCGATCAATTCCACCCGATGCGGCTCGCCACGGTATTCGCGCAGGCCGTGCAGAAGCGGCGCGCCAGGTAGACCGATCGCGCGCGCCAAGGCATACGCGGCCAATGCGTTGGCGGCATTGTGCAGGCCGCGGATACGCAATGCGTCCGCCGGCATCAGCCGTTTGAGCGCGATGTTCTTCGGTGCCGCCACTTCGTTCTTGCGACGGCGCGTCGGCGCGGGTTCGTCGCTGACGTCGCGATCGTGCGCTTCGACCAGCCAGATCATGCCGTTGTCGCGCAGCAGACCATAGTCGCCGTCGTTCTTCGGCTCGGTCACGCCGAACGTGACCATCGCGGCATCGCTATCGGCCGAAGGTGCGAGCGCCATCACGCGGGCGTCGTCGCGATTCAGCACGCGCACGGTTTGTGTACCGAAGATGCGGCCCTTCGCGGCAGCGTATGCGTCGAGCCCACCATGCCAATCCAGGTGATCCTGCGTGATGTTCAGAACGACCGCTGCATCGGGCGTAAACGTATGCGCTGTTTCCAGCTGGAAGCTCGACAGCTCCAACACCCACACGTCGGGCAACGCGGTGTTGTCGATCGCTTCGCTGAGCTTGTCGAGCGCGGCCGGGCTGATGTTGCCCGCCACTGCGACCTTCTTGCCGGCGCGTTCGCACAGCAGGCCGGTAAGGCTCGTCGTCGTGGTCTTGCCGTTGGTGCCGGTGATCGCAATCACCTTCGGCACGTAACCGCTTTCGCCAAGCGTCTTCAAGGCTTGCGCGAAGAATTCGAGTTCGCCCCAGACAGGGATGTCCCGCTCACGCGCCGCGGTGATGAGCGGCAGCAAGTCAGCGGCGAGCGGCGACAAGCCCGGACTGATCGCCACGAGCTCAACACCTTCGAGCAAGGAGAGCGAGAACGGGCCGCCGACGAACTCGGCATCGACGCTGTGCGCTTCCAACGCGGACAGGTTCGGCGGCACCTCGCGCGTATCGGCCACACGCAGCCGACAGCCGTGCCGCGCGCACCAGCGCGCCATCGCGAGACCGGATTCACCGAGTCCCAGCACGAGCACCATCGGCTTTTGCCGATCCCGAAACTTCTCGCCAAACATCGCCTGCTTCCCCTAAATACGACTTAACGCAACTTGAGCGTGGACAAACCGAACAGACACAACATCAGGGTGATGATCCAGAAGCGCACGACCACCTGCGTTTCCTTCCAACCCGACAATTCAAAATGGTGATGCAGCGGCGCCATCTTGAAGAGACGCCGGCCTTCGCCGTAGCGGCGCTTGGTAAATTTGAACCACGTCACCTGCAACATCACGGAGAGCGTCTCCGCGACGAAAATGCCGCCCATGATGAAGAGCACGATTTCCTGACGCACGATCACGGCGACCGTACCAAGTGCGCCGCCGAGCGCGAGCGCCCCGACGTCGCCCATGAACATCTGCGCCGGGTGCGTGTTGAACCAGAGGAACGCGAGCCCTGCCCCGCCCATCGCCGAACAGAAGATCAGCAACTCGCCGGCACCGGCGATATGTGGAAACAGCAGGTACTTCGAATAGACCGAACTGCCCATCACATAAGCGAACACGCCGAGCGATGCGCCGACCAGCACGACCGGCATGATCACGAGGCCGTCGAGACCATCGGTGAGATTGACCGCGTTACTCGCGCCGACGATCACCAGATACGTCAGTACGATGAAGCCCCACACGCCGAGCGGATAGCTGATCGATTTGACGAACGGCAGCATCAGGTCGGCGCGCGCCGGCAAGCCCATCGACAAACCGCTGCGCACCCACGCCATGAACAGGTCGAACACGCGCACGTTGCTCGCTTCGGACACGCTGAACGCGAGATACACCGCCGCGAACAGGCCGATCACCGACTGCCAGAAATACTTTTCGCGCGACGACATGCCGCGCGGGTCCTTGTAGACCACCTTGCGGTAATCGTCGACCCAGCCGATCACGCCGAAACCGAACGTGACGAGAATCACGATCCAGATGAAACGGTTGGTCAGATCGGCCCACAGCAACGTCGCCACGGCGATGCCGAGCAGAATCAACACGCCGCCCATCGTCGGCGTACCGGATTTGACGAGGTGCGTTTGCGGACCGTCTTTACGAACGGCCTGACCGACCTTCATCGCGGTCAGCTTGCGGATCACCGCCGGGCCACAGACGAGCCCGATCAGCAGCGCGGTGATGGTGGCCATCACCGCACGGAAAGTCAGATAACTGAACACGCGCAAGAAGCTTGCGTCATTCTGCAGCCATTGCGCCAGCGCCAGTAGCATGCTTCGGTCCTTCTATTTCAATGTGCCGCGGGCGTATTGCCCGCTGCGTTGGGTTGTGGACTCGTTACGGCGTCCACCACGCGTTCCATTTGCATGAACCGCGAGCCTTTCACGAGAAGCGTTGCAGCCGCGCCAAAACCCGCCTGCTGCAATTGCGCGACCAGCGTGCCGACATCGGCGACGTGATGCGCGTCCGCGCCATACGCAGTGCAGGCGTCACGCGAGGCGTCGCCCATGGCGTACAGCACGTCGATACCGCGTTCTTTGGCGTAGGCACCGATTTCACGGTGAAACGCCGGGCCGTTGTCGCCGACTTCGCCCATGTCGCCCATCACCAGCACACGCGGCGATTCGCGCGACGCGAGCACGTCGATCGCCGCACGCATCGAATCGGGGTTTGCGTTGTAGGTGTCATCGATCACAGTTGCGCCGGCGAGTGTGCCGAGCGCGGCGCGCTTCACCTGCAGACGGCCCTTCACGGCGCCGAACGATTCGAGGCCGCGCTTGATCGCGTCGAGCGACACGCCTGCAGCGAGCGCAGCCGAAGTCGCGGCCAACGCGTTGTGCGCGTTGTGATCGCCCAGCACTTGCAGCGTGACGTCGACGTGGCCTTCCGGTGTGTGGATGCTTAGAACATTGCCGGTGAACGTGCCGGTTACGGCGGCTTCGGTCACGCGATCGGCGGTGTTCAAGGCGAAGTCGATGATGCGATTGCCGGTTGCGGCGACGCGCCAGATGCTCGCGTAGGCATCATCGGCCGGGAACACGGCGACGCCTTCCGGCGAGAGCGCGTGAATCACGCTGGCGTGTTCGAGCGCGACGGCTTCGACCGTCGCCATGAATTCCTGGTGCTCGCGCTGTGCGTTGTTCACCACCGAGACCGTCGGCTCGGCGATCTTCGCGAGCAGCGAGGTCTCGCCCGGATGGTTCATGCCGAGTTCGACCACCGCCAGTTGATGCCCCGGGTGCAGACGGAACAGCGTGAGCGGCAAGCCGATATCGTTGTTGAAGTTGCCAGCCGTTGCGAGGCGTGCGTCCACGCCGACCGCAGCGGCGAATATCGACGCGATCATTTCCTTGACCGTCGTCTTGCCGTTGCTGCCCGTCACAGCAACGAGCGGCATGCTGAATTTGCGCCGCCAGCCGCGTGCAAGCGCGCCGAGCGCGACACGCGTATCGGCTACGCGCAATGCGGGCACGCGCCAGTCTTGCGGCGTGCGCGTCACCAGTGCCGCAGTGACGTTGCGCGATGCGACTTCCGGCAGGAAATCATGCGCGTCGAAACGCTCACCCTTGATCGCGACGAAAAGATCGCCCGGACCGACACTGCGGCTGTCGGTCGAAACGCGTTCGAACGTGACGCTGTCATCACCGAGCACGGTGGCGCCGGGAATCAGCGCGGCGGCTTCACGCAGCGAGAACATGGTCATTCACCACCTCCGCGTGCGTGCGTCGCCCGTGCGGCAAGCGCAAGGCGGGCGTGGTCCTGATCGGAGAAAGCGCGCTTCTTACCCATGATTTCCTGTGTTGCTTCATGCCCCTTGCCGGCCAGCACGATGACGTCTTCGCGCGCGGCGCCGCGGATCGCTTGCAGAATCGCACTCGCGCGGTCCTCGATACGGCGCGCCTTCGACGCGTCTTTCATGCCCGCGGCGATCTGCTCGATGATCGACTGCGGATCTTCGCTGCGCGGGTTGTCGCTGGTTACAACCACGCCGTCGGCGAGCTTCTCGGCGATCGCGCCCATCAACGGACGCTTAGTCGCGTCGCGGTCGCCACCACAGCCGAACATGCAGATCAGTTCGCCACCGCGTGCGGCCGCCATCGGGCGCAGTGCTTCCAGGGTCTTTTCCAGCGCGTCCGGGGTGTGCGCGTAATCGATCACGACGAGCGGCTCGTCGTTCTGCAAGCGGCCGCCGAGACGTTGCATGCGGCCATTTACCGGTTCGAGCTTCGCCAGTTCGGCAAGCGCTGCGTCGAACGGCACGTCGGCTGCAAGCAATGCACCGAGTACGCCGAGCAGATTGCTGACGTTGAAAGCGCCGAGTGTTTGCACTTCGACGTCGGCGCTGCCCCAGTCGGATGTGGTCAGATGAAACGCGGTGCCGGTGGCAGTTGCGCGCACATTCGAGGCGAGCAGCAACGCATCGGCTTGCGGCGCGTCTTTGAGCGTTTCGTCGAGACCGTAGGCGATCGTGCGAGCATGGCCCTTCGTGCTCGCGAGCAGACGGCGACCGGCAGCGTCGTCACGGTTGATCACCGCGGCACGCAATTCCGGCCATGCGAACAGGCGTGCCTTGGCAGTTTCGTAGGCTTCGAACGTACCGTGATAGTCGAGGTGGTCTTGCGTGAGATTCGTGAACACAGCGATGTCGAACGCTGTGCCATTCACGCGGCCCTGATGCAGCGCGTGCGACGACACTTCCATCGCCACCGCTTGAGCGCCGGCATCGCGCAATTGCGCGAGACTGCGTTGCAGTTGCGGCGCGTCGGGCGTTGTGAAACCGGTATGCACGAGTTGACCCGGCAGACCGGTGCCGAGCGTGCCGATGATCGCGCAACGCTTGCCGCGCGCGGTCATGGCCGCCGAGATCCATTGGCTGCAGGAGGTCTTGCCGTTCGTGCCGGTGATGCCGACCGTCAGCATGCCGTCGCTCGGATCGTTATACCAGGCGCTCGCAATCGAACCGGCGAGTTCGTCCAACGCCGGCACGGCCAGCGTGGTGGACGAGTCGATCGCACCGCTAAAATCTTCGGGCTGCACCAGCACGGCCGCCGCGCCACGCTCGATCGCGCCGTCGATGAACGGACGGTTGTCCGCGCCGTCGACCGCATAGGCGAAAAATGCGTCACCCGCCGCAAGCGAACGCGTGTCGGCGTGCAGATGCGCGCCTGGCTGCACGCGAGCGTGCAGCCAGTTGAGTGCGTCGGCAATTTGCCGGTGCGCTGGGTGCTTCTTACGCAGCGCGCTCATCGCACAACTCCGGGATGGCTTTTTGCGTTGGCGGCAATCGTCATTTTCTTCGCGCCGGCGCTAGTGGAAAGTTTCTTGACCGTTGCGGGCGAAGGCGGTGCGCTTGGCGCGGCAGGCGCCGAGTCGTCCGACACGACCATCTGTTTGACCGGCATATCCGGCGGCACATTCAGCGACCGCAGCGTGTCGCCGACAATCGACGAGAACACCGGACCGGACACCTGACCGCCGAAGTGGCTGCCCGCCGTCGGTTCGTCGACCGACACGGCGACGACGATGCGCGGATTCGGCATCGGCGCCATGCCGACGAACGAAGCGCGGTACTTGGAGTGGTCGTAGCCGTGAGCGCCGTGCTTGTACGCGGTACCGCTCTTGCCGCCGACGCGATAACCCGGCACGGCCGCATCCGGCGACGTGCCGCCAGGCGCCGTGACGGTTTCGAGCATCGCGCGCACTTCGCGAGCGGTGGTGGGCGCGAAAATTTGCGGCCCCGTGGCCGGCTGATCGCCAGGCGTGCGGAAAATCGACACCGGCATGATCTCGCCGTCATGCGCGATCGCAGTGTAAGCACGGCCCAACTGGAACAGCGACACCGACAAGCCGTAGCCGTACGACATGGTTGCCTGTTCGATGCGGCGCCAGCTCTTCCACGGACGCAGACGGCCCGCCGCCGCGCCCGGAAAGCCGACCTTCGGCGCCTGGCCGAGACCGATGCTGGTGTACATGTTCCACATCTCTTCGGGCTTGAGCTGCATGGCGATCTTTGTCGCGCCGATGTTGCTCGACTTCTGGATCACGCCGCCTACAGTCAGCACGCCGAACGCGCTGTCGTCGGTAATCGGCGCACCGTCGAGCACAAAGCGGCCCGGCCCCGTATCTACCAGTGTAGTCGGCGTCACGCGGTGCAGGTCGAGCGCGAGCGACACCGTGAACGGCTTCATGATCGAGCCCGGTTCGAAGGTGTCCGTGAGAATGCGGTTGCGCAACTGGTCGCCCGTGAGGTGTGAACGGTCGTTCGGGTTGTACGTCGGGTAGTTAACCAGTGCGAGCACTTCGCCGGTTCGCACGTCGATCACCATCGCCGCGCCGGCCTTCGCCTTGAATTTCTCGACGGCGGCTTTCAGGTTCGTATAGGCGATGTACTGGATCTTGCTGTCGATCGAAAGATCGACGTCCTGGCCGTTGTGCGGCACGACCTGCTCGTCCACGTCCTCGATGATGTGGCCCATGCGGTCTTTAATGACGCGGCGGCTGCCCGACATGCCGGCCAGCAACTTCTGGTCGCCGAGTTCGACGCCTTCCTGGCCTTCGTCTTCCACATTGGTGAAGCCGATCAGGTGAGCCGTGATCTCGCCTTCCGGATAGAAGCGCTTGTACTCGTCGCGCGCGTAAATGCCGGGGATGTCCAGCGTGGTGACTTTCTCGGCGACGTCGACCGGCACCTGCCGCTTCACATAAACGAAGTTCTTGTCCTCGGACAACTTGGCGCGCAACTCCTTGTTCGTCATGCCGAGCAGCTTGCCGAGCTGGTTCAGCTTGTCGGCGCCGAGGTCGTCCGGCACCGAATCGGGAATCGCCCAGATCGCGCGCACCGGCAGACTCGTGGCGAGCACGAGGCCGTTGCGGTCGAGAATCTTGCCGCGCGTGGCCGGCAGTTCGAGCCGGCGCTGATAACGGATTTCACCCTGCTTCAGATAGAAGGCGTTGCCCGGCCCCTGAATCCAGAAGGCGCGCGCGGTCAGCGCGACAAACGCCATGAACAGCATGAACACGACGAGTTTCGAGCGCCACATGGGCAGGCGCACCGACAGGATCGGGTTCGCCGAAAAAGCGACGCTTTTGCGAGTCGACGATTTTTTCATCGCACGCCTCCGCGACGGCTTGCAAGCGGCGCCGACGCCGGCCCGGAAGTCGGGATCGGTGCGTCCTCAGCCTTGGCGGCGCCTGAGTCGAGCGTCAGGTACTGGGTGCGCCCGGTCGTGACCGATTGCATCTTCAGGGAATCAGTGGCGATCTGCTCGATGCGCGACGTCTTCGACAACGCGCTCTGCTGATATTGAAGCTGTGAATAATCCTGCTGCAACTGGCGCTCCTGCGATTGCGCGCGTTGCAACTGGATAAAGATCTGACGCTGCTGATTGGTAGCGTTGACGACCGACAAAGCGCAGCCCATCACGATCATCAGCAGGAAGATATTGAGGCGGCTCATGGCGCGATCCGCTCCGCCACACGCATCACGGCAGAACGGGCGCGCGGGTTCGCGGCGACTTCAGCGTCGCTGGCGAACACGCGGCCAATGATTTTGAGCGGAGGGCTCGGCAGATCGACTGCACGAATCGGCAGACGGCGGTCTACCGCAGGCGTACTGGCGTGCGCCTGCATGAATCGTTTGACGATCCGGTCCTCGAGCGAATGAAAGCTGATGACCACCAGCCGCCCCCCTTGCTCCAACAGCGACAACGCTGCTTCTAAAACGACTTGCAGCTCCGCAAGCTCTTGATTGATGTGAATCCGTATAGCTTGAAAGGTGCGGGTTGCCGGATCCTTGCCCTTCTCACGGGTTTTGACGACGTTAGCCACGATTTGGGCAAGCTCGCCCGTGCTGACGAGAGGCCCAAGACGGTCGGACTCTGCCCGGCGAGCAACAAGCGCCTTTGCAATCTGAAAAGCAAACCGTTCTTCCCCATAATCTCGTATCACCTCCGTCAGTTCCTGCACCGTGGCCCGCGCCAGCCAGTCAGCCGCTGACTCGCCGCGCGTCGGGTCCATCCGCATGTCGAGCGGGCCGTCGGCGCGGAAACTGAAACCCCGCTCCGGATCGTCGACTTGCGGCGACGACACGCCCAGATCCAGCAAAACACCCGACACCCGCCCTACCCCGCGCTCCGCAATCGCGTCACGCAGTGAAGCAAAACTCTCGTGCACGATGCCAAAGCGCGAATCCGCAATCTGCTGAGCCGTGGTGATGGCGAGCGGGTCTTTGTCGAACGCAATCAGGCGCCCGGCTTCACCCAGCTTCTCCAGCACCAGGCGGCTATGACCGCCGCGCCCAAACGTACCGTCCACATAAACGCCGTCCGCGCGTGTGACCAGCGCATCAACCGCCTCTTCCAGCAGCACCGTGCGATGCTGCAATTCGTTTCTCATCGCAGGTGCCATATATGTAGTCCGCGATCAGAACGTGAAATTCTTTAACGCTTCGGGCATGCCCTCGGCGATCGCTGCCTGTTCCTTTGCTGCGTAAATTTGTGCGTCCCACAACTCGAAGTGGCGACCCATGCCGAGCAGGTTCACTTCCTTTTCCAGCGAGCCGGCCGCGCGCAATTCCGGCGACACGAGCACGCGGCCCGCGCCGTCCATATCGACGTCCATGGCGTTGCCGAGAAAAATGCGTTTCCACCAGGCTGCGTTCATAGGCAGCTTGTCGACCTTGTCGCGGAAGATCTCCCACTCCGGGCGCGGAAAGAGCAACAGGCAGCCGTCCGGGTGCTTGGTGATCGTCACCCGGCCCTCTGCCTGTGTTTGCAGCGCATCCCGATAGCGAGAGGGAATCGACATCCGCCCTTTCGCATCGAGCGTCAGCGCCGACGCCCCTTGGAACACTTCGCTCTCCCCTGAACGGCGTTTTTTGCGCCGGCTGACCGATTCGTGAAAATCTACCCGAAACCGCCTGTGAGATCACACAAAAATACACTTTCTCACACTGTCTCCCACTTTAGAGTAACGCTAAACAGGGGTCAAGGGAGATACACGCTTTTCGAGCGAATTTTGTTTGTTAGAACAAGGACTTAGCGCGACTCCTTCACGTCAGACATAAAACGGAAAACCGTTATAAATGAATGAGCTAGTGAAACTTGTGAAGGTGATACGTGAAAAGTGCGAGGGAAAGGCGCGGAATGTAAGAGATCGTGAAGCGGGATCGGGAGGTGTTTGCTGGCGTTCCGGGTATTTCGTGCGGACGACGCGCGAGGCGTCGTCCCACTCTCAGGCGGTGCGTGAGCAGAAGTCTCGAACTTATAGGTAATAGGCAGTGCGGGTCATGACTTTCGATACTGCGCGCATCAGTGCGCGTGCGGGGAATGGCAACTCGACGCCGCCTGCATCCATAGCGGATTTACCGTGCTCCGCTTCATCTACGCGCATCTGTTCGACGATCGCGCGCGACTCGCGGTCGGCTGCGGGCAACTGATCCAGATGGCTATCCAGATGCTGTTCGACCTGGCGCTCGGTTTCGGCCATGAAGCCTAGACTCACGCGATCACCCATGCGGCCCGCTGCGAGGCCGATTGCCAGCGCGCCTGTATACCAGAGCGGGTTCAACAGACTTGGTCGCGAATCAAGCGCTTCGAGGCGTTTGGCGGTCCACGCCAGATGATCCTCTTCTTCTATGGCAGCGTGATTAAACACAGCTCGCAACGACGGCGACCTGGTTGCGAGTTTCTGAGCCTGGTAAAGCGCTTGGGCGCACACCTCGCCGACGTGGTTCACACGCATCAAACCGGCCGCATGGGCGCGTTCCGCCGGGGAGAGCTCGGTGGGCTCCGCCGCCGATTCTTGCGGAACCGGCAATGGACGACTCATCCGCGACACGCCGGTCATTGAGCGTAAACCCCTATCAAACTCGCTAATCAACTCGTCCAGAAACATTCAGCACTCCCTGATTCGACAACCGCCCCGCCGCGTTGACAGGTCCCCGCGACAAGGCTTTGCGGGGTAAACCCGGCTACGCGAAGACCTTGAATTCAAACGATTCCGACGGCCAATTTCAGATTTTAGACCATGTTGCGTAAACGAAACAGGACCGGTCCTGGCCGTCTCCTTTTGCTTTGTGCCATGTAGGCCTTTTGTTACATTACGTGCAACTTCTCGCGAAGTTGGACAAGCAAGGCCTCAACGCTAGACAAATATTCGCCTTGTACAAAAGATTCGTAATCCTTGGAGATCATTCGATGAAAAAGTCGCTTCTCGCTCTCGCAGCACTGGGCGCATTCGCAGGCGTCGCACATGCTCAGAGCAGCGTGACCCTGTACGGCATTATTGATGAAGGCTTCAACATCAACACCAACTCGGGTGGCAAGCACCTGTACAACCTGTCCAGCGGCGTCATGCAAGGCTCGCGTTTCGGCCTGCGCGGCACGGAAGATCTGGGCGGCGGTCTGAAGGCAATCTTCGTGTTGGAAAACGGCTTTGACGTGAACAACGGCAAGCTGGGTCAAGGCGGCCTGATGTTCGGTCGTCAAGCTTACGTCGGCCTGTCGAGCCAATTCGGTACGGTCACGCTGGGTCGTCAATACGACTCCGTCGTCGACTACGTTGGTCCGCTGGAAGCCGGTGACCAGTGGGGCGGCTACATCGCTGCTCACCCGGGTGACATCGACAACTTCAACAACGCGTACCGCACCAACAACACGGTCAAGTACACGAGCGCAAACTACGGCGGCCTGACGTTCGGCGGCACGTACAGCTTCGGCGGTGTTGCTGGCAACGTTACGTCGAACCAGATCTGGTCGTTGGGCGCTGGCTACAACAACGGTCCGTTGGTCTTGGGCGTTGGCTATTTGAACGCGCGTACCCCGGCAGCTTCGGGCGGCCTGTTCAACAACGGCGGCACGACTACGGCAGCGAACGCAGCTGTGACGTCGCCGGTCTACGCAGGCTTCACGTCGGCTAACACCTACCAGGTGATCGGTGCAGGCGGCGCGTACACGTTCGGCGCAGCAACGATCGGTGCGACGTACTCGAACATCCGCTTCGGCAACCTGGGCGCTTCGTTCACGTCGCCGTTCAAGGGCCAATCGGCTACGTTCAACAACGCAGAACTCAACTTCAAGTATCAGTTGACCCCGGCGTTGCTGGTCGGCGCAGCGTATGACTACACGCGCGGCGCGGAAATCAACGGCGCATCGCGCGCTCAGTACCACCAAGGTTCGGTTGGCGTGGACTACTTCCTGTCCAAGCGTACCGACGTGTACGTGATTGGTGTGTACCAACACGCTCTGGGCGAAACGCTGAACGCAGCGGGTGCTACGGTCGACGCAACGGCAGGCATCAACGGCCTGTCGGGTTCGTCGAACCAGAATCAACTCGCAGCTCGCGTTGGTATCCGTCACAAGTTCTAATAAGTCGTAATAAAGCAGTTTGCCTCAAAGGCGCCTTCGGGCGCCTTTTTTTATGGCTGCGCGCCGCATCGCAGCGCCCGCTGTTTTTGCGTGAATACGACGACTCAAAGAGAAAGGCCCGGCAGACTTTCGTCTGCCGGGCCTTTCTCTTTCTTTCGTGCAAAGCCGTTACTTCGTGTCGGAGTTGACCGGGACGATACGCCTGACGGGCCTGATGCGCGTGACGCGCTTACGCCCGGCCGTCGCGCAACTCGCGACGCAGAATCTTGCCGACATTGCTCTTGGGCAGTTCCGTCCGGAATTCGACGATCTTCGGCCGTTTGTAGCCCGTCAATTGCTGTTTGCAATACGCAAAGATGTCCGCATCGGTAAGCGCCTGGTCCTTCTTCACGACAAACAGCTTTACCGCTTCGCCTGAATGCTGATCGGGCACGCCGACCGCGGCGACTTCGAACACGCCCGGCAGCTTGGCAACCACGTCTTCGATCTCGTTCGGATAGACGTTGAAGCCGGAGACCAGAATCATGTCTTTCTTCCGATCCACGATCTTGACGAAGCCATTTTCGTTCATCAAGCCGACATCTCCCGATTTAAAGAAGCCATCTGGTGTCATAACCTTGGCGGTTTCGTCCGGACGATTCCAGTACCCCGCCATCACCTGCGGTCCGCGGATGCAGATTTCTCCCGGCTGGCCGAGCGGTACCTCATTGCCTTCGTCGTCGCGAATCGAGATTTCCGTCGACGGCAGCGGCAAACCGATCGTGCCGCTATATTCCGTGACGGTGACCGGATTGCAGGTGACGCACGGGGAGGTCTCCGACAGACCGTAGCCCTCGATGATCGGCGTATGCGTGTGCTCGAACCAGCGCTTGGCGACCGCTTCCTGCACCGCCATACCACCGCCATTTGCGGCGATCAGCTTCGAAAAATCGAGTTTATGGAAGTCCGGGCTGTTCAACATCGCGTTGTACAGCGTGTTGACGGCGGGAATCGTCGTGATCGGATAGCCTTCCAGCGCCTTGATCATGCCGGGGATATCGCGTGGATTCGGAATCAGCACACCAAGGCCGCCGGTACGGATCGTCAACAGCCCGCAGACCGTCAGCGCAAAGACGTGATAAAGCGGCAACGCAACAACCGTGACGAACTGATCGATGTCCTTGCGGTTAGCACGCACCGGATCGAGCCAGATTTCCGACTGCAGCACGTTGGCGATCAGGTTCCGATGCAGGAGCGTCGCGCCCTTGGCCACGCCGGTCGTGCCGCCCGTGTACTGGAGAAACGCGACGTCGTCCGGACCTTGCTGGATCGGCTTGAAACTCTGGCGGCCGCCCTCGGCGATCGCTGTGTTGAATTTGACGTGACCCGGCAGGCTCCACGCCGGCACCATCTTCTTCACGCGCCGCACGACAAAGTTCACCAGCGTGCCCTTCACGCCCATCAGATCGCCCATTGCGGCGACGACGACGTGCTTGATCGACGTATTGCGCACGATCGCCTGCAGCGTGACAGCGAAGTTCTCGAGCAGGATGATCGCTTGCGCGCCGCTGTCCTTGAGCTGATGCTCGAGCTCACGCGGAGTGTAGAGCGGGTTCACATTCACCACCACGTAGCCCGCGCGCAAAATCGCCGCAATCGCGACTGGATATTGCAGCACGTTCGGCATCATGATCGCGATGCGCGCGCCGCGCGCAAGGCCCTTCGACTGAAACCACGCGGCCAGCTTGCGCGAGAGCTCGTCGAGTTCGCCGTAGCTGATCTCCTTACCCATGCAGACAAACGCCGGTTTGGCGCGGTGGTCGCGGAAGGCTTCTTCGAGCAGTTCGGCGACGGACGAATAGCGAGTCGGGTCAATCTCTGCGGGAACGCCGGGTGGATAAGATTTCAGCCAGATTTTGTCCATGCAGCGTCTCCTCCTTTATTTTCGAATGGTCGTGCTAAAAACGCATCGTAGCATGGGCATCCCTGTGCTATTCGTGAAAAGCGGCCAGGTTAGACTGCAACCTCGAACCCGTTGAGAGCTTCTGCCGCGAGATTTTTGAACGTGTTTTAGGCGCGTTCGACTTCGACGAGGCAGTCGTAGAACGTGGCCGATCCGCCCAGATCGGTGAGCGCCTGGCTGGTGACCTGATTGGCGTTACAGCCGTCGGGCGCGAGCTTCTTCCACCAGATCGACAGGCCGACCACGAGCCCTTTACGTGTCTTGTCGGTGACACGGGCGCGCGCCCGCATCGCGCCACGATCGTTGAATATGCGCACCTGGTCACCGTCGGCGATGTTTCGCTGCTGCGCGTCGGATGGGTGGATGTCCAGGTGCGGCTCGCCCTCTGTCGAGCGCAGGCTTTCGATGTTCACGAAGGTGCTGTTCAGGAAGTTACGGGCAGGCGGCGAGATCATCGCAAGCGGGTAACGGGCAGCGAGCTCGGGCGCACCGTCTTCGGATTCGTAAGGCGGCAGGTAGTCGGGCAACGGATCGAGCCCTTGCTGCGCGAGTCGCTCGCTGAAGAACTCGCACTTACCGGACGGCGTGCGAAAGCCGCCCTCGGCGAATGGTGCGTCAGGCAGGTTCAACGCGGCCCAGCCGGTTTTCTTTAGCGAGTCCCAGTTCACGCCTTCCAGCGTTTTGTCGTTCCAGTGAAATGCCGACTGCGCGATAGCGTCGTCGCTCTCGTAAAGCGCCGGTTCCTGCAGGCCCATGTGGCGCGCCAAGCCGCGGAAGATCTCCGTATTCGGGCGTGCATCGCCGACCGGCGCGATTGCCGGCAAGTTGACCATCACGTGCGTGTGTCCGTACGACTTGTGCACGTCGAGATGCTCCAACTGCGTCGTGGCAGGCAGAAGCAGATCGGCGTAGTCCGCGGTGTCGGTCTGAAAGTGCTCGAGGACGATCGTGAACAGATCTTCGCGTGCAAAACCTGCGGCAACCCGTTCCGAGTCCGGCGCGACCGCCACCGGATTCGAGTTATAGACGATGATCGCCTCGACTTTCGGGCCGAACATGGCATCGCCGGGATGCAGCAACGCGTCGCCGATCGCGTTCATATTGATGACGCGCGAAGTCCTGGCGGGCCAGCCCGGCATCAGGTCCGGGCGCTGCAACGCGTGCGAATCCACCGGCGCCCATCCGCCCGAAGACAGCAACACACCACCCGCCCGCTCGCGCCATGCGCCTGTCAGCGAAGGCAAGCAGGCGATTGCGCGCACCGCGTTACCGCCGCCACGCACCCGTTGCAGGCCATAGTTCATCCGGATCGCGGCCTTTTTTGTGCTGCCGTAAAGGCGCGCAAGATCGACGATCACCTGCTCGTCGACACCGCAGATTTGAGCTGCACGTGACGGCGGATAACTGAGTGCGCGATCCTTCAGTTCTGCAAAGCCCAAGGTGTGAGCCGCGATGTAGGCGTGATCGAGCAGATTTTCCGTGATCAACACGTTGATCATGCCGAGAGCCAAAGCGCCGTCAGTTCCCGGCTTCAGTGCAATGTGCTGGTGGCATTTTTCCGCCGTCAGCGACCGGTACGGATCGATCGCGATCAGCCTTGCACCGCGACGCTTCGCTTCCTGGGCGCGTGTCCAGAAGTGCAGGTTCGAAGCGATAGGGTTCGAACCCCAGATCAGGATGACCTCGCTTTCGCCGAAAAACTCGGTGAGCATGCCAATGCCCGCGCCGTAGGTGTATTTCAGCCCCGCCGCACCGGCGGCTGCACAAATCGTGCGGTCTAACTGCGATGCGCCGAGTTTGTGAAAGAACCGTTGCGCAATGCTGTCGCCTTGAACCAGGCCCATCGTGCCGGCGTAGCTGTAGGGCATGATGGCTTCGGGCGCACGGCTCGCGATCTCCGACAGACGTGCTGCGGCGAACTCAAGCGCCTCGTCCCAACTAACCGGCTCAAAACGGCCTTCGCCTTTGCAGCCGACGCGCTTCATCGGAGTCGTCAACCGATGCGGATGGTGCACCCGCTCGGCATAGCGGCTGACCTTGGTACACAGCGCGCCTTGCGTCGGCGGGTGATCGGGGTCGCCGACGACCTTGATCGCCCGCCCGCCTTCGACGGTTACGCGCATCGCGCAGGTATCAGGGCAATCGTGCGGACACACCGCGCGGGCGAATTCAGTCGGAGCATTCATCGGCGGTCCGTCCAGGAGAGCAGTAAGCGGCGGGGCAATCCCTAATTTTATTACTTCCGTGGCCCGTTGACCTGCATGGTGCCGCCAAAAACGCCTTCGGCGTAGAATCGGTTATCAACGTGCCCGGGCAATATGGCCCCGAGCGATTCCACGCAAAGCAAAGCACAAGCGCACCATCATGAAACTGATCCCAGAAATTCAGGCCGCTCACGGCGAAATTCAAACCCTTCGACGAACCATTCATGCCCACCCCGAGTTGCGTTACGAAGAAACAGCAACTGCGGATCTGGTTGCCAGGACACTTGAGTCCTGGGGTATCGAGACTCATCGAGGATTGGGCAAAACGGGCGTAGTCGGCGTACTGAAGCGTGGCAACGGATCGCGCTCGATCGGACTGCGCGCCGACATGGATGCATTGCCGATTCAGGAGCTAAACAGCTTCGACCATCGCTCGCAGAACGACGGCAAAATGCACGCGTGCGGCCATGACGGACATACCGCGATGCTGCTTGGCGCTGCGCGGCATCTGGTCAAATATGGCGAGTTTGACGGCACGATCGTATTCATCTTTCAACCGGCAGAAGAAGGCGGCGCCGGCGCGCAGGCAATGATCGACGATGGCCTGTTCACGAAATTTCCAGTCGATGCGGTCTTCGGCATTCACAACTGGCCGGGCATGCCGTCAGGCCACTTCGGTGTGACCGAAGGTCCGATCATGGCGTCCAGCAACGAATTTCGCATTGAAATCAAAGGCGTGGGCTCACACGCGGCGCTGCCGCACAACGGCCGCGACCCGGTGTTCACCGCGGTTCAGATTGCGAGCGGACTGCAGAGCATCATCACTCGAAACAAGAAACCGCTCGATACCGCCGTATTGTCGATCACCCAGATTCACGCCGGCGACGCCCTCAATGTCGTCCCGGACGATGCGTGGATCGCAGGGACCGTGCGGACGTTTACCACCGAAACGCTCGATCTGATCGAAACACGCATGCGCAAGATCGCCCAGAGCACGGCCGAGGCTTACGATTGCTCGGTCGATATCCACTTCCATCGAAACTACCCGCCGACCATCAACAGTAGCGAAGAGACTCGCTTCGCGACGTCGGTCATGAAGGAAGTTGTCGGTGCGGAAAATGTCGATGACTCAGTAGAACCGACAATGGGCGCCGAGGATTTTTCGTTCATGCTGCTGGCGAAGCCGGGCTGCTACGCATTTCTCGGTAACGGCGACGGTGGTCATCGGGAATCAGGACATGGTGCCGGGCCTTGCATGCTGCACAACGCGAGCTATGACTTCAACGACGAGCTATTGCCAATCGGCTCGACATATTGGGTTCGGCTGGCGCAGCGATTTCTGGCACAGGAGAAATAAGGCAGCTGAATGGATCTGGTCGACGGCTTGTGCTTCGGCCGTCGCTGCAGCTGCGCGTATGTCGACGCGCGGCGCTCTGACGTCGGACGTGCTTGTTGGAACTGACGCGGTACGCGGACGCGCTGCGGATCGGGAAGGAGTGAGCGGCGCTCCTGACCAAATTTTCAGGGCCGTAAACGCAGAAACCCCACCTTTTCGGGGTGGGGTTTCTGGTGTTGCTGGGGAGCCTGACGATTACCTACTTTCACACGGGAATCCGCACTATCATCGGCGTGGAGTCGTTTCACGGTCCTGTTCGGGATGGGAAGGGGTGGGACCGACTCGCT